>DATLDS010000153.1:0-2198 GCA_035525735.1 Novosphingobium sp. | reverse complement strand
TCGCCTCGATTGCCGCCGAGGGCCGCGCGCCCGGCGAGACCACGCGCCAGATCACCCCGCCGACATCGTCACTGACCAGCAGCGCGCCGTCCTTGGCCCAGCCGAGCCAGGTCGGGCGGCCGTGCGCCGGGCCGTCAGGCTTGGCCAAGAACCCGCCGAGGATCGGCACCGGCTTGACCGTGCTGACGTTGCCGCGCGCGTCGAACGGCACGAACACCACGTCGTAGCCCGACAGCGGTGAGCGGTTCCACGAGCCGTGGCGCGCGACGAATGCGCCGTTCGAGAGCCCCGGCCCCATCAGGTTGCCGCCGCGCGCGAACACCATCCCGAGCGGAGCGACATGGCTGCCCAGCGCGTAGTCGGGCTTGCGCACGTAGTTGAGCACGTAGTCGGGCTGCGGCGCCTTGACCCGGTTGTCGAGGTTGTCCTTCCAGTAGACCCACGGCCAGCCGAAATGGGCGCCGAACGGGACGCTGGTGAGATAGTCGGGGACGAGATCGGAGCCGAGCTGGTCGCGCTCGTTGACCACCGTCCACAGCTCGCCCGAGGCCGGGTTCCAGTCCATCCCGTTGGGGTTGCGCAAGCCTTGCGCGAACAGGCGGTGCGACTTGGTGGCGAAGTCGTACTCGTGGATCGCGGCGCGGCCCGCTTCCTTGGCGATGCCCTTCTCGGCAATGTTCGAGGCCGAGCCGACCGCGACGTAGAGCTTGGCGCCGTCGGGCGAGAGCAGCAGGTTGCGCGCCCAGTGGTTGCCGTCGCCGGGCAGGTCCATCAGCTTGACCGGCTCGCCGGTCAGCGTGGTCTCGCCGAGCTTGTAGGGGAAGGCGAGCACCGCGTCGGTGTTGGCGACGATCAGCCAGGTGCCGTCGGCGGTTTCGCGATAGGCCATCCCCATCGGCGACTTGAGCCCGCCCACGAGCCGGAACTTGGCGTCGGCGCGGCCGTCGCCGTCGCTGTCGCGCAGCAGCTGGATGCGATCGGGCGAGGGAACGGAGGCGCCGACCTTCTTCATCAGCGTCTTCATCACGAAGCCCTCGATCCCCTTGGCGGGGCGCGGCTGGCTGTTGGTCTCGGCCACCAGCACGTCGCCGTTGGGCAGCGTGTAGATCGCGCGCGGGTGCGTCAGCCCTTGCGCGAAGCGCGTAACCTGGAGCCCGCGCGCGGCGCGCGGCGCCTCGTTTGCCTTCCATCCGACCGGATCGGCGGTGACGATCGTCGGAATCGTCTCGGGCTCGGGATCGGCGAGCGTCGGGTGCGGGCCCGAGAGCTGCGCGAGGTTGAGATCTGACGTGTCGGGGCGCGTCACGATCCACAACGCGATGGCGACGACGACGACGAAGACCAGGAGGCCGATGAGAATTTTGCGAAGGAGGCTCATGACGGCGATCTAGAACGGCGGCGCAGCGGCGGCAATCTACTTGCGCGCACGCTTGGTCGCTCCTAGCCGCTCGCGGATGTACGAATTCGCCCCCGTTGCCGGTCAGCCGACGGACGAGCTTTATCGCGAGCTCGTCGACGCCGCCGAGGCGCTGACCGCGGGCGAGCCCGACCCGATCGCCAACATGGCCAACCTCGCCGCGCTGATCTGGCAGTTCGTGCCGCGGCTGAACTGGGCGGGATTCTATCGCGTCGCAGACGGCGAGCTGGTGCTCGGCCCGTTCATCGGCAAGCCCGCGTGCATCCGCATCGCGTTCGGCCAAGGCGTGTGCGGCGCCGCCGCGGCGAGCGGAGAGACCCAGCGCGTCGCCGATGTTCACGCGTTTCCCGGGCACATCGCCTGCGACGCGGCGAGCCGGTCGGAGCTGGTCGTCCCGGTGCGGCGCGACGGCCGCACCGTGATCGCGGTGATCGACCTCGACAGCCCCGAGCCGGGGCGCTTCGACGAGGCAGACGCGAGGGGAATCGAGGCGCTCGCCGAGGCGATCGCCGGGCGCGTCTGACGCCCACGGTGACGCCACTGCGTCGAATTGGGACAGCCGTGAATTGACGCCGCGCGGCGGTGGCTGGCCGCGCCTCGCGATGCTAAATTCCGGGTTGCGCGCGGCGTCACTGGACCGCGGTCAACGGGGAATTATCCATGCGTCACCTGCTCGCCGCGGCCGCCTCCACCCTCGTCCTTGCCGCGACCCCCGCGCTCGCGCACGACGGGCATCATCGCATGGCGGGTCCCGGAGCATACGTCTCGCCCTACGGCTATC
>DATLDS010000121.1:0-3920 GCA_035525735.1 Novosphingobium sp. | reverse complement strand
TCGCCTTCATCTCGTCGGGCTGCATCGCCCGGCCGAGCCCGCCCGAGACGTTGGAGAGCACCCCTCCGGTGGCCATGAACTTGATCACTTGCGCGCCCAGCCCGACCTGGCGGCGGACCGCGCGGCGGCAGTCGTCGGGGCCGTCGCAAGTGTTCTCGACGCTCTCCGCTACCGCGTGGGCGAACGGTTCGGCGAGCCCGTTGAGCGGATCGCCATGCCCGCCGGTCACCGAGATCGGCGCGCCGGCATTGACGATCGTCGGGCCCGTCACGTCGCCGCGCTCGACCGCGTCGCGCAGCGCGCGAATTCCGCGCGGATCGCCGCCGAGGTCGCGGACCGTGGTGAAGCCCGCCTCGAGTGTGACTCGCGCATTGCCCGCGCCGAGCAGCACCTCGTCCTGCGGCTCGCTGTTGAGGCGGCCGAGCCGCGCGCGCAAGGGATCGCCGCCGATTCCGAGCAAGTGGACGTGCATGTCGATCAGCCCGGGGAGGACGAAGGCGTTGGACAAGTCGACCAGCTTCGCCCCGGCTTCGGGCGCTACCAGGCCGTCGCGGACCTCGGACACCTTTCCGTCGCGGACGACGATCGTCGAAGGGCCGCGCGGCGCCGAGCCGGGATTGTCGAGCAGCCGCCCGGCATGGATAAAGGTGACTTCGCCCGGCGCCTGCGCCGGGGCTTGCGCGTGCGCCACGGCGAGCGGCGAAACGGCGATCAGTGCGGCGGCGACCCAGGATTTCATGCGCTTGCTCCCCAACGGAGCAGGCGGTCTAGCACGCCGGGGGCGCGGGTAAAGTCAGCCGTTGACCACCGTTCCGCCGTTGGGATGGAGCACCTGCCCCGAGATGTAGCTCGAGTCCTCGCAGGCGAGGAACAGGAAGGCGGGGGCGACCTCGTTGGGTTGGCCGGGGCGCTTCATCGGGGTGTGCTCGCCGAAGCTGTCAAGCTTTTCGGGGCTCGATCCGCCGCACGGGTTGAGCGGGGTCCAGATCGGCCCCGGCGCGACCGCGTTGACGCGGATGCCGTCGGCAATCAGGTTTTCCGACAGCGAGCGGGTGAACGCGGTGATCGCGCCCTTGGTCGCGCTGTAGTCGAGCAGTTCCTTGCTGCCCTGATACGAGGTAATCGAAGTGCAATTGACGATCGCCGCGCCCCGCTTGAGGTGCGGCCGCGCCGCCTGGACCAGGTAGAACATCGAGAAGATGTTGGTCTGGAACGTGCGCTGGAGCTGCTCGGCGGTGATGTCGCGGATGTCCTCGTCGGGGTGCTGCTCGCCGGCGTTGTTGACCAGCACGTCGAGCCGGCCCCAGCGCTGGATCGTCGCGTCGACCAGACCCTGGCAATGCCGCGGATCGGCGAGGTCGCCCGCCGAGAGCAGCACTTCCGCCCCTTCGGCCTCGCACAGCTCGAGGGTCCGCTTGGCGTCGTCGTGCTCGCACAGATAAGCGATCGCCACGTTCGCGCCTTCGCGTGCGTAAAGCACCGCCACCGCGCGCCCGATCCCGCTGTCGCCGCCGGTGACGATCGCCACCTTGCCCTCGAGCCGCCCCGATCCGGGATAGCGCGGTTCCCATTCGGGCTGGGGCTCGAGCCGGGATTCGTGGCCCGGCATCTGGGGCTCTTCGTGGATCGGCTCGATCAGTGCGGTGTCGGTGGTTTCGGGAGCAGTCATCTCGGGTCCCTTTCATCGGGACCAACCGCAAAACCGCTTTCGCGTTCCGCGGGCCAGCGCAGTCAGCCCAGCCCCAGCGCCGCCTTGTAGGTGTCGAGGATCGCCTCCATCTCGGCGCGATCGTCGGGCTTCATCTTCCTGAGGCGCACGATCTGGCGCATGATCTTGCTGTCGTAGCCGACCGCCTTGGCCTCGGCGTAAACGTCGCGGATGTCGTCGGCGATGCCCTTCTTCTCCTCTTCGAGGCGCTCGACGCGCTCGATCAGCAGGCGCAGGCGGTCGTCGGTGGTTTCGGCCACGGTCTAATCTCCGAGAATGGGTGAATCGCTTCCCGGCGCTGGTAGCGGGGCGCGCGGACGCGCGGTAGCGTGTGGAAAAATATCCTAGCGCGCGTTCTTCGCCACGCTCGATTCCATCCGGGCTAGCTGCTCGGGCGTCGCTTCAGTCTGGAAGCGCGATTTCCATTCTCCCGCGCTCATGCCGTGGATCGCCTCGCGCGCCGCCGCCTTGTCTAGCGGCGCGCCGGCCTCGACCACCCAATCGGCGAGGCAGTTGCGGCAGAACCCGGCGAGGCCCATCAGCTCGATGTTCTGCGCGTCGTGGCGATGGCGCAAGTGCCGCACCAGGCGGCGGAACGCCTGGGCCGCGACAGCGTCGGGGATAGCATCGAGCGGATCGGGCATGATCGGTCCTTGGTCTTGGTCGTGCCATTTGCCATAGGCCGCGCCGCAGCCGCAAAGGAAGCCCGTTGGCCAAGCCTGCCCCAACCCATCCCGGCCTGCGCGCGCGCAAGGTCAAGATCCTCGCCACCGTCGGCCCGGCGAGCCGCGCGCCGAAGATGCTCGCGGCGCTGTTCAAAGCCGGAGCCGACGCGTTCCGCGTCAACATGAGCCACGGCGACCACGCCACTCACGCCGCGACGATCGGCGCGATCCGCGCGCTCGAGAAGGACATCGGCCGCCCGATCACCGTGCTGTGCGACTTGCAAGGGCCCAAGCTGCGCGTCGGCACGTTCAGGGACGGCAAGGCGGTGATCCGCCATTCGGGCCACTTCACGCTCGATAGCGACCCCACGCCCGGCGACGAGACCCGCGTGTGCCTGCCGCATCCCGAGCTGTTCGGAGTGCTCGCCAAGGGCCAGCGCTTGCTGATCGACGACGGCAAGCTGCGCTTGAAGGTGATCCGCGCCGAGCCGCAAGCGATCCTCTGCTCGGCCGAAGTCGGCGGGGTGATCTCCGACCGCAAGGGGGTCAATGTTCCCGACGCGGTGGTGCCGATCCCCGCGCTTACCGACAAGGACCGCAAGGACCTGGCGTTCGCGGTCGCCCAGGGCGCCGACTGGATCGCGCTGTCGTTCGTCCAGCGCGCCGAGGACGTCGCCGAGGCGCGGCGGCTGATCGGCGGCCACGCCTCGCTGATCGCCAAGATCGAGAAGCCCGCGGCGATCACCGAGCTCGACGCGATCCTCGAGCTTTCCGACGCGGTGATGGTCGCGCGCGGCGACCTCGGCGTCGAATTGAACCCCGAGGAGGTTCCGCCGCTCCAGAAACGCATCGTCGAGACCGCGCGGCGCCAGGGCAAGCCCGTCGTCGTCGCGACGCAGATGCTCGAATCGATGATCGAGAGCCCCGCCCCGACCCGCGCCGAAGTCTCCGATGTCGCCAACGCGGTCTACGACGGAGCGGACGCGGTGATGCTCTCGGCCGAAACCGCGGCCGGCCAGTGGCCGGTCGAGGCGGTAACGATCATGCACCGCATCGCCATCCAGGTCGAAAGCGACCCCGGCTACGCAGCGCGGATGCGCTTCGCCGGAGTCCGCCCCGACGCGACCACCGCCGACGCGCTTGCCCAGGCCAGCGCCCAGATCGCCGAGACGGTCGCGATCGCCGGGATCATCGTCTTTACCGGCTCGGGCTCGACCGCGCGGCGCGTCGCCCGCGAGCGCCCGGCGGCGCCGATGCTAGTGCTGACGCCCTCCCCGCGCACCGCGCGCAAGGTCAGCCTGCTGTGGGGCGCGCACGCGGTCCACACCCGCGACATCGGCAGCTTCGAGGAGATGATCGCCAAGGGCAAGCGCATGGCCCTGCGCCAGGGCTTCGGCAAGGCGGGCTCGAAGCTGATCGCGCTGGCCGGGGTCCCGTTCGGGACGCCGGGTTCGACCAACCTGCTGCACGTGGTGACCCTGACGGGGGACGAGCTGAAGGGGGCTTAAACGATGGTCGCCGCGTCCGCCATAGCCTCATGCACGAGC
>DATLDS010000117.1:0-2536 GCA_035525735.1 Novosphingobium sp. | reverse complement strand
CGGCCCGCCGCCTGGTAGGCGCCGGCGAGCTTGTTACGGGTGCGGAGGGTGTCGGCGTGATCAGGGCCGAGGGTCCGCTCGCGGTCGGGCAGCAAAGCTTCGAAGATCGCGATCGCGTCCGCCACACGTCCTGTTGGGCGCCGCCGAGTTTCGGCATGTAGGTGCCGTCATGGGTCGGGATCGGTGGGGGTGACGCTCGAACGTTGAAACGTTCAAAGGTGGCGGCGGGGTAGCTTCGCTTGGTGGCGCGCGTGAAGAGGCGTCGCTTCGCGACTCGCGCCGCGTGCCGCTCGCGCGGCCGGCGGGCCGCTTGGGCCTGTCGGGCGCTCTTGACCGGGCCGCTTGGTTTCGCTGGTCGGCTGGGGAAGGGGTCGCTGGAGCGACCGGACGTGGTCAGCGGGTGGCGGTCCAGAGCTCGGCGGGCCGGCCGGCGGTGAGCACGCGTTGGCTGGTGATCTTGCCGTCGTGGGCGAGTGCGGCGAGCGCCTGGTCGAGCTGGGCGGTGGTGGGGTTGCGGTGCAGCAGGTCGCGCAGCTGAGTGCGGGTCAGCCCGTCGGGCAGCGCGTGTTCGAGCGCGCCGTGGATCTGTCGGGCGAGCGGGTCGCCGGTGGTGCGCGCGAGCGCCCAGGTGGCTGAGCGCTGCGCGTAGTCCAAGAGCGCGAGCGCGGCGGTCAGGTGCGCCGGCTGGATCTCGCGGGCGCTGTCGAGCAGCGCGTAGATGAGCGCGAGCCGGATCGTGTGCGCTTCGGCGCGCGCGCTGATCGCGCCGGCGATCCCGGGCCGGGGTTCGGCGAGTCGTTGGTAGGCGTCGCGCCAGTGTTCGCGGGCTGTCTGGGCGAGGCGGATCTCGTCGGCGTGGCGAGCGGCGTCGAGCGCTTTGGCGAGCCGGCGGTCAAGGCCGGTGCGCTTGAGCGGGTCGGGGTCGCCGCCTTCGGGCAGCAGCCGGACGCGGCGGCAGCCGAGGATCAGGAAGCGGTTCAGCAGCCCGTTGGCAAGCTCGACGGGGTTGACGTGATGACGCAGCTCGGTGGCGGTGATGTGGCCGATGATCGAGATGTGCGCGTCGGTCGCGCGCGCGGGTGCGGTGCGGGTGAGGATCTGCAAGGGTCGCCCGTCCCACGCGGAGCGCAACGTGGGCGACAGCGTGGAGATGTCGCGAGCGACGTTCTTGAGCACGCTGACGAACTCGGGTTCGATCACCAGCAGCCGCCGATCGGTGGCGCCGGGGTCCTGGCTGGTGGGGTCGCGGACCGCCCAGATCAGCCCCTCGCCGCTGCTGAGCCCGGTCAGGATCCGGCTGCTGATCGCTGGGGCAGCGCCGGTGATCAGTCGCTGCACGTGATCCCACGACGAGCCTTTGCGTGCGCGCGAGCTGTCGCCGACGAGGACGAGGAACTCGTTTGGGTGATGGCGGGTCGCCTCAACGGAGAACCATGCGCCGCGGCCGACCGCGGCGCCGAACGCGACGAGCAGCTGGGAGAGGATCGCGACCGGGTCGGCCTCGGTGTGCGGCGCGATCGTGCCGACGATCTCGCCCGCGAGCCCGTGATAGACGGCCTGCGCCGGCGGTGCCGGCCAGCCGGCGGGAACGGGGAGCGTCAGCTCACGGGTCGGTGGGCGATCCTCGTTGTGCTGCTCGAGCAGCGTCAGGGCGACCGGGTCGGTCATTCGGCGCAGAGCTCGGCGAGCGCGGTCCGGGCGGCGGACTCGTCGACGATCGCCTTCTTTGCGGCGAACGCGGCGATCAGCGACCCGACGGCGAGGTTGTTGACCTGGCGGGGCAGGCCGCGGGAGGCCTCGCCGATCAGCGCGATCGCGTCGTCGGAGAACAGCGTGTCCGAGCGGCCGGCGATCGCGAGGTGGTGCGCCACGTAGCTGGTCGTTTCCTTGGCGTTCAGGCCGGCGATCGCGTAGCGCACCGCGATCCGCTGATCGAGCGCGGCGAACGTCCCCTGCCGCAGCCGGCGACGCAGCGTGGGCTGCCCGAGCAGCAGTAGGCAGAACGGGGCGGTCTGGTCCATCCCGATGTTCGACAGGCAGCGGATGCCCTCCAGGCTCTCGGCGTCAAGCAGGTGCGCCTCATCGATGATCAGCACGACCTGCTTGCCGCGCTCTGATGCCTCGGCGGCGAGCAGCTGCTGGGCTTGGGGGATCAGCGCGGCGTGATGAAAGCGCGGGGTGCCGCCCAGCTCGGTGATGATCAGCCCGTAGATCCCGCGCAACCCGACGCCGGGCGTGCCGAGGTAGAGGATCGTGTGCCGCGACGCATCCAGGCCCGAGACGGCGGCGCGGGCGGCAACGGTCTTCCCCGCGCCGCACTCGCCCGAAATCACGCCGATCGCCTGCTCTTGAATGCACCACTGGATCCGGGCGACCGCCTCGGCGTGCGCGCCGTGCGCGTGCAGCATCCCGGGCGCGAGGTCCTTGCCGAACGGCATCCGCGAGAACCCGTAATGCGCGCGCAACCGGTCGATACTCATCCCCTGCTCCCTTCGTTGATGTCACGATCCTCGCCGTCGCCGTCGCCGTCGCCGTC
>DATLDS010000113.1:0-6175 GCA_035525735.1 Novosphingobium sp. | reverse complement strand
GATCTCGAGCGTGATTTGCCCGCGATAATCGGGCTCGGCGTTGCGCGCCCGCGCTTCGATCGCCTCGACCGCGTTCTTGAGCACGTTCGTCATCGCCTGCCCGAACTGGTGGCGGTCGCACTCGAGCGTCGCCGAGGCTTCGCCGGCGTAACGGAAGTCGATCGCCGGGTGCGCGACTTCCTGGAGGAACAGCGCTTGGCGCGCGAGATCGCCCGCGTCCTCGGGGCGGAACACCGGCTTGGGCAGCCGGGCGAAGCTCGAGAACTCGTCGACCATCTTCCTGAGGTCGCCGACCTGGCGGATGATCGTGTCGGTCAACTCGTCGAACAGCTCGGGGTCGGCCTCGATCTGGCGGCCGTAGCGGCGCTTGAGCCGTTCGGTGGCGAGCTGGATCGGGGTCAGCGGGTTCTTGATCTCGTGCGCGATCCGCCGCGCGACGTCGGACCACGCGGCCTGGCGCTGGTCGAGCAGTTGGCGAGTGATGTCCTCGAAAGTAATCACGAAACCCGCCGGATTACCGACCAGCTTGACCGCGAGGGTCAAGAGCTCGGTGCCTTTGGCGTACTGGATGATGCCGCTGGTGAGATCGGCCTGGGCCAGCGCCCACAACTGCGGCGCGATGTCGCCGAGCTTGGCGTCGGCGGGCGCGGGTCCGGGCCGGTCGAGCAGCAGCCGCTGCGCCGAGCTGTTCATCAGCCGGACCGTCCCGTCGCCATCGGTCGAGACGATCCCCGCGGTAATCGATTCGACGATTGCCTCGATGAACGCGCGGCGGTTGTCGAGCTGAGCGTTGGCGCCGACCAGCGCGCGGGTCTGGCGGTCGATCTGCTCGGTCATCCGGTTGAACGCGCGGTTGAGCAGCCCGATCTCGTCGGCGCCGGGGCGATGCGGCACGCGCATCGAGAAGTTGCCCGAGCCCACCGTGCGCGCCGCCGAGACCAGCTCGGCGAGCGGCTCGACCTGGCGGTCGGCAAAGCGCAGCGCGAACCACACCGACAGCCCGACCAAGGCGAGGCTGATGAACAGCAGCGCGAGATTGAAGCGTAGCTGGAGGTTGCTCGCGCGACGGGTCAGCACGTCGTAGGCCTTGAGCACGCTTTGCGCGCGCTCCCACTGGCTGAGCGCCAGCGCGTCGGAGCTGCGCGCGGCATAAAGGTAGATTTGCGCGCCGCGGTCGAGCGGGGTGACCGCCTCGATCCGGTTGGCGCTGGCGGTGACCACCACCGGCTCGCCCGCCTCGAGCCGGCGCAGCGTCGCGGCGCTCACCCGCTCGCGGGTGCGGTTCTCGGGATCGACGATCGCGGCGGTCCGCAAGCGCCCGTCGGCGCCCTTCTGAAGGATCGCGCTTTCGTTGAGCCGGCGGCTGACCACTTGGAACGAATAGCCCTCGGCGAACTCGGGGCTGACGATCTTCGCCTGGCCCAGATAGTCGCGCAAGTCGCCCGCCATCGCCACGCTCTCGTTGCCGACGTCGCGCAAGTTCTGCTCGTAATAGCCGCGCGCGAGCTTGTTGGCGTTCTCGAGCATCCCGCGCGAATTGTCCGAGAACCAGAACTCGACCCCCGACTGGAACAGCAGCGAGGCGAAGATCACCACCAGCAGCGTCGGCACCGCCGAGACCAGCGAGAACAGCCAGACGAGCTGGACGTGGAGCCGTCCGGTGCTGCCCATCACGGTGCGCGCGGCGCGACGCTTGGCGGCGCGGCGGCCGAACAGCACGATCAGCGCCATCGCCGGGAAAAGCGTTCCGACCAGCAGCATCGCGGCGACGGTCGAGGGAAGCAGGCTGCCGCGCGCGATCCGTTCGCTCACCACGAGGTAGCTCGTGACCACCATCGCGGCGAGCGCGAGCGCGGCGATTATTTCTAGCCCAAAGTATATGTTCGAGCGATGCCCGGCGATGCGCAGCCGCCGCCACCAGCGCGGAAGACGTCGCGGTGCTCGAGAGGTAGTCGCGGCCATCGTTGCCGATCTACAACGGGTGTGTTGCCCGTTTGCAAGCTATATTCGATCAGCCGCCGTGGGCTAGGCGGCGGGTGCCCGTGCTCCGGCGAGGTCGAGCTCGACCAGGCGCTTGCGCAAGGTGTTGCGATTGATCCCGAGCAGCTTGGCTGCGCGCAACTGGTTGCCCCCGGTGCGGGTCAGCGCGTGCGCGAACAGCGGGCGTTCGAACGCGGCGAGCGCGGCGTCGTAAAGCGCGCCCTCGCCCGGCTGCTCGGCCGCGACCCAGCGATCGAGCGCGGCGGCGAAATCGGGGTGATCGGGCGCTTGTTCGGCCACGGGGCTCAACAGCGCCTCAACCGCCGGCTCGTCGACCACGTCGTCGCGGGTCAGCAAGGCCAGCCGGAAAACGAAATTGCGGAGTTCGCGAACGTTGCCGCGCCACGGCTGGCGCTCGAGCAGCGCGAGCGCCGCGGCTGACAAGCTCCGCCGCGGCAGACCTTCGGCGGCGGCCTGCGCAAGGAAATGGCGCGCCAGCGCGGCGATGTCGTCGCGCCGCTCGCGCAGCGGCGGCAGCGCGATCGGCACGACGTTGAGGCGGTAGAACAAATCCTCGCGAAACGTGCCCGCGGCGATCATCGGCGCGAGATCGCGGTGCGTCGCGGCGATCACCCGCGCGTCGACCGCGATTTCCTCGCGCCCGCCGACGCGGCGCACCGTGCCCGATTGCAAAGCACGCAATAGCCGGGTCTGCGCCTGCATCGGCATGTCGCCGATCTCGTCGAGAAACAACGTTCCGCCGCGCGCCGCCTCGAACTTGCCGATATGGCGTGCCACCGCGCCGGTGAACGCGCCCTTCTCGTGCCCGAACAGCTCGCTCTCGATCAGCTCGGACGGGATTGCGGCGGCATTGACCGCGACGAACGGCCCGGAGGCGCGATGGCCGAGCGTGTGGATAGCCTCGGCGACGAGCTCCTTGCCGGTGCCCGATTCGCCCAGGATCAGCACGCCAAGGTCGTTGCGCAGCACGCGCGTGATCATCCGGAAGACCGCTTGCATCGGCACGCTGCGGCCGACGAGCGGCAAAGCCTCGAGCGGCGCGTCGGCGTCCTGGGGCTGCCTTTCGGCCGCGGACCCGACCGCCTGGCGCACCGCGCGGACCAGCTCGTCGAGGTCGAACGGCTTGGGAAAATACTCGAACGCGCCCGTGTCGCTCGCGCGCACCGCGGTATCGAGCGTGTTCTGCGCCGAAAGGATGACGATCGGCAGCTCTGGACGCGCGTCGCGCACCTGCGCGAGCGTTTCGATGCCGTCGCCGTCGGTCAGCACCACGTCGGTGATCATCGCGGCGTAGTCGCGCTCCGCCAGCAGCCGATCGCGCTCGGCGATGCTGTCGCTGCGATCGACCGCGAAACCCTCGGCGGCGAGCGCGGCGGTTATCACCGTCGCGATCGAGGCGTCGTCCTCGATCAAGAGGATGGCGCGCGTCACGCCGCCGCCCGCTTCGCGGCGACCGTCTTGGCGGCGACGGGCAAGTGGAGGCGAAAGTGCGTGAGCCCCGTTGCGTCCTCGCGGTCGTGCGTGATCCGCCCGTTCATCTCGTGCGCCAGTTTCTGGACGAGTGCGAGGCCGAGCCCCTGCCCCGCGGGCTTGCCCGAGACGAACGGCTCGAAGATGTGCTCGCGAAGCGCCGGGTCGACGCCGGGTCCGTTGTCGCTGACGCGCAGCTCGATCGGCAGCGGGACCGATGTCTCGCCCCGTTCGCCATGGAGCCTAATGCCGCTGGCGAAGCGCGTGCGCACTACGATCCGCGGCTCGGGCCGCTCGCCGCAGGCCTCGCGCGCGTTGACCAGCAGGTTAAGCACGACCTGGACCAGCGCGTCGGCGTTGCACAGCACCGGCGGCAGCGAGGGGTCGAACGATTCCTCGATCGTCGACGGCCATCCGGGTGAAGCCTGCGCCACCGCTTGCGCGCGGCGCACCGCCTCGTGAAGGTTGCACGGCCCGGCGGGCTCACGATGCCGGCGCCCGAGCGACTGCATCCGGTCGACCAGCGCGGCGATGCGATGGACCTCGCCGGTGATCAGCTCGGTCAGCGCAAGGTCCGCGCCCTGCGCCGAGCGGGCGAGCAGTTGCGCCGCGCCGCGGATCCCCGCGAGCGGGTTCTTGATCTCGTGCGCGAGCACCGCGGGCGCGCGCAATGGGCTGGTGAGCGCGCCGCTCGGGCCCTCGCCGCCGAGCGCTTCGACCCCGATCGTCTCGTGCAACGCCAGCATCTGCCAGCCCGGATGGTGTGCGACGGGCGCGAGCATGACGTCGAGCCGCCGCGGCGGCGCACCGGCGATCCGCACCAAGGCGTCGCGCGCAAAGACTTGCGCGTCGCCCTGGTCGAGTTGTTCGTCGAGGCGCGGCTCGACGAATGAGACCAGCGTGCCGACGAAGCGGCCCGAAAAGCGCTGCGCCCCCTGCCCCAGCAATTGCTCGGCGGCGGGGTTGACCGCCGCCACGGTGCGGTCGGGTGCGAGCAGCAGCACCGCGATTGGCAAGCTCGCGATCAGCCGCTGCGCGTCGGGGCGGTCGGGCGGGCTCATGCCGCCTCGCGCACGACCTCGGGCCGCTCGATCAGCGGCGCGTAGAACGCGTCGAGCGCGGCGAGCACCGCGCGCGGGTCGTCGATGAAGTTCACCCGGTTCCTGAACTCGGCCGAGCCAGGCAGGCCCCGGGTGTACCAACCGAGGTGCTTGCGCGCCATCTTGACGCCGGTCTCGCTTCCGTAATGCAAGAGAATCGCGTCGTAATGCTCTATGAGCAAAGCATATTGTTCGCCCAACGCCGGATCGGGCAAGCGTCCGCCGGTGCGCCACCAGTGCATCACCTGGGCGAGAAGCCACGGCTTGCCGTACGCCCCGCGGCCGATCATCACCCCGTCCGCGCCGCTCTGGGCGAGCGCACGGCCGGCGTCCTCGATTCCGCAGATGTCGCCGTTGACGATCACCGGCACCGTGACCGCATCCTTGACCCGGCGAACGAAGCTCCAGTCGGCCTCGCCCTTGTACATCTGGCACCGCGTCCGCCCGTGGACGGTGATCATCCGCGCGCCGAGATCCTGCGCGATCCGCGCCAGCTCGGGCGCGTTGAGCGAGTAGTGGTCCCACCCCATCCGCATCTTGACCGTGACCGGGACCGAGACCGCCTTGACCGTCGCCTCGATCAGCCGCGCGGCGAGCGGCAAGTCGCGCATCAGCGCCGACCCCGCCTCGCCGTTGACCACCTTCTTGACCGGGCAGCCCATGTTGATGTCGATGATCGCCGCGCCCCGGTCGGCGTTGAGCTTGGCCGCCTCGGCCATCTCGGCGGGCGAACAGCCCGCGAGCTGGAGCGAGACCGGCTCCTCCACCGCATCCCAAGCCGCTTTTTGTAGCGACTGCCGCGTCTCGCGGATCATCGCCGGGCTGGCGATCATCTCGGTGACGTTGAGCCCCGAGCCGAAGCGGCGCACCAGGCGGCGGAACGGCATGTCGGTCACGCCCGTCATCGGCGCGAGAATCACCGGGCAGTCGATCCGCACCGGGCCGACGTCGATCGGCTCGAGCCGCGGGATGAGGGGGACGCGTTCCATCGACCTGCCTAAAAAACAGGCAGCGTTTACCGCATTGCAGCATAGTCGGCAAGGCTGATAGACGCGCGCCGTGCCGATGCCCGAGAGCCCTCCCCCCGCCGCCGCCATCGTCGTCGCCGCGGGTCAGGGGCTCCGCGCGGGCGGAGCGACGCCCAAGCAGTTCGTGCCGTGGCGCGGCAAGCCGATGGTGCGTCATTCGGTCGAGGCGCTCATCGGCGCGGACCTGGCGCCGATCGTCGTCGCGGTAGCGCCGGACGCGATCGCGCACGCCGCAACGCTGCTCGAGGGAACGGGAGCCCGGATCGTCGCGGGCGGAGAAACGCGCCGGCAATCGGTCGCCAACGCGCTCGAAGCCTTGGCCGCGGACGCGCCGCGCGCCGTCCTGATTCACGACGCGGCGAGGCCCGGCCTTCAAACAGCGGTAATCGGCCGTCTGATCGCCGCGCTCGAAACCGCGCCGGGCGCGATCCCCGTGCTGCCCGTGGTCGACAGCCTCCATCGCGAGGGGGAAGGCCGGGTCGAGCGCGAGCGCCTTCACCGGGTCCAAACCCCCCAGGCGTTCCGCTTCGCCGAAATCCTCGCCGCGCACCGCGCCTGGCCCAAGGGCGCAGACGC
>DATLDS010000108.1:0-11401 GCA_035525735.1 Novosphingobium sp. | reverse complement strand
ACCTCGGTCACTTCCTCGCGGCTGCGGTACTTGGCCGGGTCGGACATCGAGTGGCCGCGGTAGCGATAGGTGTTGAGCTCCATCAGCACCGGCCCATTGCCGCCGCGCACATACTCGAGCGCGACTTCGGCTGCCTGGCGGACTTCGAGCACGTCCATCCCGTTGACGTCCATGCCGGGGATGCGGAACGCGGTGCCGCGGCGATAGAACTCGGTTTCGGCGCTGCCGCGCTTGACCGCGGTGCCCATCGCATAGCCGTTGTTCTCGATCACGAAGATGATCGGCAGCTTCCACAGCGAGGCCATGTTCATCGCCTCGTAGACCTGGCCCTGGTTGGCCGCGCCGTCGCCGAAATAGGCGAGGCAGACCCCGCCGTCGCCGGTGTACTTGTGCCCGAACGCGAGGCCCGCGCCGAGGCTGACTTGCGCGCCGACGATGCCGTGGCCGCCGTAGAACTTATGCTCGGTCGAGAACATGTGCATCGACCCGCCCTTGCCGCGGCTGATCCCCGCGGCGCGGCCGGTCAGCTCGGCCATGATGACCTTGGGATCGATCCCGTAAGCGAGCATGTGGCCGTGGTCGCGATAGCCGGTGATCACGCTGTCCTTGCCCGGGGTCAGCGCCGACTGGAGCCCGACCGCGACCGCTTCCTGGCCGATGTAGAGGTGGCAGAACCCGCCGATCAGGCCGAGCCCGTACAATTGCCCGGCGCGTTCCTCGAAGCGGCGGATCAACAGCATCTGCTCGTAGAACTCGAGCAGCTCGTCGTCGCTGGCCTCGTAATGCTTCTGGTTGGCGTGCGTCTGCTGGAGGCTGTGGAGCGCGAAGCTCGCTTCCTCGGTCGCCGGATCGACGAGCGCCGGCGATTTTTCGCTCGTGGAGGGTTTGGCCAAGCTCGTGTCCCCTGGTCCGCGGCTCGCGCGCCCAATCGCGCGACGCGAACCAGAAGCTATAGGACCGAAATCACGGCGCGCGCAACGCGCTTAGGGAGTGGCGATCACGATCTCGTCGGGGTGCGCGACATTGAGGTTGCTGCGCAGCAATTCGCCCACCAGATCGGGGTCGGCGTGGCGCGGATCGAGCAGGTCGACGCGGTTGCGCAGCTCGTTGCGCTTGACCGTCAGCTGCGCCAGCTCGGACTTGCGCTCGGTCAGCAGCCGCCCGTTTTCGCTCCACGCCAGCAGTCCGCTCGGCCCCGCCAGCGCGAACCCGCCGACGAGCAACAGCGCGACCAGCGCAAAGACTTGCGTCAGGCTTTCACGGGGGAGCCGGGGACGGTTCGAGCGGCGGACCATTGAAGCGACAGAATCACAATCGATTCAGCGATTCAAGCGGCAATTCATGAAATCGCCGCGAAGTTGGAAAATAATCGCCTAATAACTGCGCGGCAGCTTCAGCACGTGTTCGGAAAGATAGCTGAGGATGAGGTTCGTGCTGATCGGCGCGACCGTATAGAGCCGCGCCTCGCGGAACTTGCGCTCGACGTCGTACTCCTCGGCGAAGCCGAACCCGCCGTGCGTCTGGACGCACATGTCGGCCGCCGCCCAACTCGCCTCGGACGCAAGCAGCTTGGCCATGTTGGCTTCTTCGCCGACGTTGCCGCCCGCGTCGTAAGCCCGCGCCGCGTTGTGGACCATCAGCTCGGCGGCGCGCATCTGCGCATAGCACCGCGCGATCGGGAACTGGACGCCCTGGTTCTGCCCGATCGGCCGGCCGAACACCTGGCGCTCGCGGGCATATCCGGTCGCCTTCTCGATGAACCACTTGGCGTCGCCGATGCATTCGGCGGCGATCAGGATGCACTCGGCGTTCATTCCCGACAGGATGTAGCGAAAGCCCTTGCCCTCCTCGCCGATCAGGCTCGACGCCGGGATCCGCAGATCGTCGAAGAACACCTCGGTGGTCGAGTGGTTCATCATCGTCCGGATCGGCAGAATTTTCATCCCGCCGGCATCGAGCGCGGCGCGCATGTCGACGAGGAAGATCGAGAGGCCCTCGGTGCGCTTGGCCGATTCCTCGCGCGGCGTGGTGCGCGCGAGCAGCAGCATGAGGTCCGAATGCTCGGCCCGGCTGGTCCAGATTTTCTGGCCGTTGACAACGTAGCCGTCGCCGTCCTTCACCGCGACGGTGCGCAAGCTCAGCGTGTCGGTCCCGCTCGCCGGCTCGCTCACTCCGAATGCCTGGAGCCCCAGCTCCCCGCTGGCGATCCGAGGCAGGTATTCGGCCTTTTGCGCCGCGCTGCCGTGGCGCAGCAGCGTGTTCATGATGTACATCTGCGCGTGGCAGGAAGCTCCATTGGCTCCGGACGCCTGGATTTCCTCCATGATCGCCCCCGCCGCGTCGAGCCCCAGCCCGGCACCGCCGAACTCCTGCGGGATCAGCGCGGCGAGAAATCCCGCGCGGGTCAGCGCCTCGACGAACTCGCTGGGATACGCTCGGTCGCGATCACGGTCGCGCCAGTACTCGCCGGGAAATTCGCCGCACAGCGATCGCACCGCGCGGCGAATCTCGCCGATTTCGTCGGTTTCTTCGAGGTGGCTCACACCGCCGCTTTACCCCACCGTAACCACTTCGCAACCTTGCCGCGTTATGCCGATCGTGCCGAAGTGGCTCGAGGGGGGAAAGAGCCGAAGTGACCGCGATGAGCCCGATTGTGCCTGGCAAAAGCTATCGGCTCGACTTGTCGGCCCGTGGCTACCAGGTGCTGTTCCACATCGACGAGACCAACCACTGCCCCGGCTGCGGCCGTTCGCAATGGCTGGTCGGGCGTGTCACCGCCGAATGCGTATTCTGCTCGACCGCGCTGCCGCTGGCCGAATCCGAGCTTGCCGCGCTCAATCCCGCCGGCCACCGCGCGGTAGCGCTGCACGTGATCGAAGGCACGCCCAAACGCGCCGCGCACCGCGACAAGCGTCGCGACGTGCGCGATTCCGCCGCTGGACGCACGGTGGCGCTCCACCTCGACGGCTCGCCGCACGCGTTCGCGCTCCAGAATATCTCGGCCGGCGGGGTCATGGGACCCGCGCTTCCGGGGATCACCGGGGCGGCTTCGCTGATGATCGAGCTCGAGGACGGGACGATGCTCGCCGCCGAGCTGCGCTGGACCGACGGCGAAGCCGCCGGCCTCGCCTTCCTGATGCCCCAAACGCTCTAGAAGCCCGCCTAACGGCGGCCGGTATCGAGGAAATCGCGTGCCGAGAAATCGTCGGGCGCGGCAACCTCGACGATCGGATCGTCGCGGTCGTCGAATTCGGTGCGCAGCGCTTTGCTTATCACCGCGTGCATGTCGTAAAGGCAGGTGATGTAAGTCAGCTCGAGGATCTCCTCGTCGCTGAACTCGGCCTTCAATTCGGCGAACAGCGCGTCGGGCACGCGGCCACGGTGCGTGACAAGGCGATCGGCGTAAGCCAGCACCAGCCGTTCGCGCGCGTCGAACACGCTCGCGATCTGCCACGTCGGGATCGCGGCGATCTTGTCCTCGCTCACCCCCAGCCCGCGCAGCGACTTGCAGTGCTGCGAGAACACGAACTGGCTGCCGATCGCCCAGCCCGCCCAGGTCTGGCCGAGCTCGCGCAGCACCGGGTCGAGCTTGCGCGCCGGATCGCGGTACAGCGCGAAGCCCTGGTTGGCGTGGCGCAGGATATCGGGCGCGTTGGCGAACACCGTCCACCAATCGCCCGGCGTGCCGGTCGCGGTGCCCGGATCGGCGACCGGATCGCGCGCCGGCCCGAACAGCAGGTCGTATGTCGCAGTGACGACCTTGGATGTCGCCTCGCCGCGCGGAACCGGGCGCAGCCGCGGCATCAGGCGTCCACGCGCGCCGGCTCGTGGCGCACGTCGGCGGGCCCGAGCTGGCGCGTGAACGCGGCGAACTCGAGCATGATTCCGTTGGGATCGGTGAAATAGACCGAGCGGACGAACACCCCCTCGTGCCGCTCGCGCGCGACCCCCATCGGGCTGTCGTCGTGATTGACCACCACCGGCGTGTGCGGAACCCCCGCTTCGCGCAGATGCCCCAGCGCGGCCTCGAGTTGGTCCTCGGCCATGTCGAACGCGAGGTGGTTCATCGAGCCGACCGCGGTCATCGATTCTTCCGGAAACTTGCGAACCGAGGCGATCCCCGGCGCCGCGGGCGGGCTGTCCTTCCACCAGAAGAACGCTACCATCGTGCCGCCGCCGCAATCGAAGAAGAAATGCTGCCCGCCGCCGGGCAGTTCGACCGTCTTGACCAGCGGCATCCTGAGCACGCGGGTGTAGAAATCGACCGTTTCGACCATGTCGCGGCAGACCAGCGCAACGTGATTGATCCCCGCGGTCGCAACCATCGCATCGCTCCCTTCACCGCGAGGGTGCACCTCGGAATGTTGGCGCGCAACTAGCCAGTACGTGGCAATCGAAGCGTAACCAACAGCCCGCCGAGATCCTCGCTCTCACCGAGTTCGACCGAGCCGCCATAGATTTCGGCGACATCGCGCACGATCGCGAGCCCGAGGCCGGTCCCGGGCTTGCCGGTGTCGAGCCGCGCCCCGCGGTCGAAGATACGTTCGCGTTCTTCTTCCGGGATGCCCTTGCCGTCGTCTTCGACCCAAATCTCGCAGAAGCGCGCGTCCGAAGTCTCCGCGCAAACGGTGACGAACACGCTCCCGCCGCCGTATTTCGCCGCGTTCTCGATCAGGTTGCCGAGGATTTCGTCGAGGTCCTGCCGCTCGATCGCCACCGCGGCCTCGCGGTCGCCGTCGAGGTCGAGGCGGATGTTGTCGTAAAGCCGCGCGACCGAGCGGACGACCGCCTCGGCGCTTTCCCACACGCTGGCGCGCGAATGGCCGACCGCGCGGCGCCCGACCGCGCGCGCGCGGGCGAGGTGGTGATCGACCTGGCGGCGCATCACCGCCGCCTCGCGGATGGTGGTGTCGGCGAGGTCGGGAGCCTTGGCGGTCGCGGCGTTCATCACCACGGTCAGCGGGGTCTTGAGCGCGTGCGCGAGGTTGCCCGCGTGAGTGCGCGCTTCCTCGGCCTGGCGTTCGACGTGTGCGAGCAGGCCGTTCAATTCCTCGACCATCGGCTGGACCTCGAGCGGCAGCGGCTCGGTCACTCGGTTCTCGCGCCCCTCGCGCATCTCGGCGATCGCCCGGCGCACGCGGCGCAGCGGGCTGAGGCCGTAATACGTCTGGAGCGCGGCCATGACGAACAGACCGAGCCCGAGGATCGCGAAGCTGTAGGCGAGGATCGAGCGGATTCGGCGCAATTGCGCGTCGATCTCGTCGCGCGCCGCGGCGACGGTGAACCACCACTGCGTGTCGCTGCCCGGCAGGATGATCGAGCGCTCCATCACGCGCAGCGGCTCGCCGGGGAACTGGTTCGAATCGAACACGTGCGGCGCGCTGTCGTAATGGTCGAGGTGGACCTGCAGGCTGCGGTCCCACAGCGAGCGCGAGGGGTAGTCTTCCTGACCCTTGCCGCTGATCTGCCAGTAGAGCCCGCTGTTCGGCTCGAGAAACCGCTGATCGCCGAGCGGGCGGTTGAACAACACTTCGCCATCGGGGCCGATCTCGGCCGAAGCGACCATCGCGGTCAGCATATAGCCCAGCTGGTCATCGAAGTTGCGCGTCACGAGGCCTGTCAGAGTACGGTCGAGGACCAGTCCGCCGCCGAGCAGCAGCACAGTGATCCATGCGCTGGCGATGAGCAGCATCCGTCGCGAGAGCGAGCCCGTGTGCGGCGGCGAGGCCCGCAGCGGCTCGTCTCGTGCCAGTGTTGCGTCTGTCGTCAGCGCGTCCAAGGCGCGCTCCTTCGCTGGTAAGCGGTCAGCCCCGGCCCGGCCCGGCCGGATCGTCGAGGCTATAGCCGAGGCCGCGGATCGTGGTGATGACGTCGGCGCCGAGTTTCTTGCGGATGCGCGTGACGAACACCTCGATGGTGTTCGAATCGCGGTCGAAGTCCTGGTCGTAGATGTGCTCGATCAGCTCGGTGCGGCTGACCACCTTGCCTTTGTGGTGAAGCAGATAGCTCAGCAGCTTGTATTCCTGCGCGGTCAGCTTGACCGGCTCGCCCTTGAGCGTGACCCGGCCCGAGCGCGTATCGAGCCGCACGTCGCCGGCGGTGAGCTCGGACGACGAATTGCCCGAAGCGCGGCGGATAAGGGCGCGGAGGCGGGCGATCAGCTCCTCGGTCTGGAACGGCTTGGCGAGATAATCGTCGGCGCCCGCGTCGAGCCCCGCGACCTTGTCCGACCAGCTGTCGCGCGCCGTCAGCACGAGGACGGGGAACTTGCGGCCTTCCTTGCGCCACATGCCGAGCACGGTGAGCCCGTCGATCTCCGGCAGCCCGAGGTCGAGCACGACCGCGTCGTAGTCCTCGCTCGAGCCCATGTAGTGGCCGTCCTCGCCGTCGATCGACAAGTCGACCGCGTAGCCGTTCTGCTCGAGCGTGGTCTTGAGCTGCTTGCCCAGCGTGGGCTCGTCCTCGACGATCAGGATGCGCATGCGGATTCCCCTGCGGCGCGAGTTGCGCGAATTATGAACGGCCGAGATGGGAGGTTTGTTTCAGGCGGTCAAGCGAACGGCCGGGGCCAACGGCTCAGCGCTGGCGCAGGACCTGACCGCTGCGCGCATCGACGTCGACGAACACCACGCGGCCGTCGTGGATGAACTTGAGGCGGTAAGCCATCGCGGTCGGATCGTACTCGGGGCCGAGATATTGCATTTTGGGCATCGACGGGAGCACTTGGCGCTCGATCTCGCGCAGCGAGCGAACGTGGCCTTCGCGCATGTCCTTGCGCACTTCGCCTTGCGCATCGCGACGCGGCGCGGCCTCGGCGCTCAATGGAACGCTGGCGGCGAGCAGGGCGCAAAGGAAGGCTGTGGAGCGGCGCATGTTGCGGATGTGCCTAGCTTTCCGGCATTGAACAAGCCGTGAATGTGCGCACCGCCGCGCGTTCAGGCTAGCGCGTCATTTCATATTTCGCGGTGAGCTGGACCGAGGTGCCGACCCGGCCCGGCTCGATCGGGGTGACTTTCGCGGCGGTCACGCGAATCGGCAGGTTGTTCGCGACGTCGAACGGGATCGGGCCGCCGCGCTGGAGCGTCTCCTCGACGCTGAGCAGGCGCAGCCCCGAATAACCCGCCATCCGGGCATAGCTTTGCGCCTGCTCGCCCGCCGCCTTGAACGCCGCTTCGCGCGCCGCGGCGCGCTGCGACTTGTCGTCGTCGCGGCTGAAGAACGGCCCGTTGACGTTGTTGGCGCCCGCCGCGACGAGCGCGTCGAGCGTCGGACCCACCTTGGCGACGTCGCGCAGGATCACGCTGACCTGGTTGGTCGCGTCGTAGCCGAGGAAGGTCGGCGGCGACTGGTCGTTGTTGTAGCGGTACTGCGGGTTGAGGCTGATCCCCGAGGTCTGCACGTCGCGCCGCGGGATGCCGAGGGTGCCCAGCCGCGCGAGCACGCGCTCCATCTGCGCGGCATTGTCGCGCATCGCCTGCACCGCGGTGGGCGCGCGGGTAGTCACCCCCGCGCCGACGCTGGCCTGGTCTGGCTCGGACTGGACGGTCTCGCTCGCGGTGATCTCGACCACCGGGCCCTGGACCTGCAGCTGCACCTCGGCGGCGGCGGCGGGGGCAGCGGCGAGCACGGCGGCGGCGGCGAGAACAAAACGGCGCATCTCGATGATCCCTTGCAAACCTTGCTGTGAAAGGCGTGAGCGTGCTGGACGTTCCCTGTGCGGGCGATTAACCGCGCCCGACCATGGCCGCCGCCCCGATCCTCGCCTGGGAAGACCTCGCCCTCCAGCAGGGCGGGCACTGGCTGTTTCGCGACCTCGACCTGGCGATCGGCCCGCGCGACCGGCTCGCGCTGATCGGGCGCAACGGGGTGGGCAAGACCACGCTGCTCAAGCTGATCGCCGACCGGATCGAGGCCGACAAGGGGACGCGCTCGATCCGGCCGGGGACGCGGATCGTGATGCTCGAGCAGGATCCGGACTTTTCCGGCCACGCCACGCTGATGGACTGGGCGCTAAGCGGGACCGCCGCGCCGCCGCGCCACGACGTCGAGGCGATCGCCGGGCAGCTCGGAATCGCGATGGAGCGCGACGCGGCGAGCGCCTCGGGCGGCGAGCGGCGCCGCGCCGCGATCGCCCGCGCGCTCGCCGCCAGGCCCGACCTGCTGCTGCTCGACGAGCCGACCAACCACCTCGACCTCGCCGCGATCGACTGGCTCGAGGACTGGCTCGGCCGCTACAAGGGCGCGTTCGTCGCGATCAGCCACGACCGCACGTTCCTCACCCGCCTGACCCGCGCGACGCTGTGGCTCGACCGCGGCGCGCTGCGGCGCAAGGAGATCGGCTTCGGCGGCTACGAGGCGTGGATGGAAGCGGTCTACGCCGAAGAGGCGCGCGCCGCCGACAAGCTCGACGCCAAGCTCAAGCTCGAGGCGCACTGGCTCGAGCGCGGCGTCACCGCGCGGCGCAAGCGCAATCAGGGCCGGCTCGAGAAGCTGCACCAGATGCGCGCGGCGCGCGCCGCGATGCTCGGGCCCGCGGGCGCCGCCAAGCTCAAGCTCGCCAGCGACGACGTGCGGACCAAGTCGGTGATCGTCGCCGACAAGGTCTTCAAGAGCTTTGAAGGCCGCCCGATCATCCGCGACTTCACGCTTCGCATCCAACGCGGCGACCGGATCGGCGTGGTCGGCGCCAACGGCACGGGCAAGACCACGCTGCTCAAGCTGCTCACCGGCGAGCTTGCGCCCGACACCGGCTCGGTGACGCTGGCCAAGACGCTGACGGGGGTGATGATCGACCAGCAACGCAGCCTGCTCAGCCCCGACAAGCGCGTCCGCGACGTGCTCGCCGAGGGCGGCGACTGGCTCGACGTGCGCGGGGTGAGAAAGCACGTCCAGGGCTACCTCAAGGAGTTCCTGTTCGATCCCGGGATCGTCGAGACCAAGGTCGGCATCCTTTCGGGCGGGGAGCGTTCGCGGCTGCTGCTGGCGCGCGAGTTCGCGCGCAAATCGAACCTGCTGGTGATGGACGAGCCGACCAACGACCTCGACCTCGAGACGCTCGACCTGCTCCAGGAGGTGATCGCCGACTACGACGGCACCGTGCTGATCGTCAGCCACGACCGCGACTTCCTCGACCGCACGGTGACGCTCACGCTCGGCCTCGACGGCAGCGGCAAGGTCGACATCGTCGCCGGCGGCTATGCCGATTGGGAAGCCAAGCGCGGCCCCATGCCCGAGCTCGCGGCCAAAGCGAAGCCAGCTTCGGCTCCCGCACCGCCGCGAGCCTCGGCGCCGAAGCCGGCCAAGCTCACTTACAACGACCAGCGCGACTACGAATTGCTTCCCGCCCGGATCGAGGCCCTCGAGGCCGACATCGCCCGCGACGAGGAAGCGCTGCACGACCCCGCGCTTTATTCGCGCGATCCCGCTCGCTTCGCTGCGCTCACCGCCGCGGTCGCCGCCGCCCGCGCCGACAAGCACGCTGCCGAGGAACGCTGGCTCGCGCTCGCCGAGCGGGTCGAGGGCTAGTCCGGCCGCATGATCCGCAGCCGCTCGGCGATCCGTTCGTCGATCCGGCGCTCGAGGATCGACAACGGCATCACGCCGTCTTCGAGCACCCCGTGGAACCACTTGAGGTCGAACCGCGGCCCGAGCGCGGCCTGCGCCTTGGCCCGGTTGCGCACCCACGCGGTGTGACCGATCTTGTAGCTGCACGCCTGGCCGATCTGGGTGCAGTAGCGCTGGACTTCGCTGAGCGAGCGATTGGCGGCGAAGCCCGTGGTCTGCATCATGTAGGCGGTCGCCTGTTCGCGGCTCCAGCGCTTGTCGTGGATGCCGGTGTCGACCACCAGCCGCGCCGCGCGGAACAGGAACGACTGGAGATAGCCGGCGCGCTCGATCCCCGAGTAAGCGCCGAGCTCGTCGGCGAGCTGCTCGGCGTAAAGCGCCCAGCCCTCGCCGTAGGCCGAAAGGAAGTTGTTGCGGATCAGCATCGGCACGTCGCCCGAAAGCTGCGCGATGCTGCCCTGCAGGTGATGCCCCGGCACGCCTTCGTGATAAGTCAGCGCGGGCAGTGAATACTTCGGCCAGTCGCCGACGCTCTTGAGGTTGATCCAGTAGATCGCCGGGCGCGATCCGTCGAGCGAGGCGCGGTTGTAGTAGCCGTTCGAGGCGCCGTCCTGGATCTCGACCGGAACCGCGCGGATTTCGAGCGGCTGCTGCGGCACCGTGGCGAAGGCCTGCGGCAGCCGCGCGTACATGTCCTTCACCCCGGCGTTGAGGTCGGCGATCAACCGGCGCCGCCCGGTCTCGCTGTCGGGGTAAAGCTGCTCGGGTCGAACGTTGAGCGCGGCGAGCCGCTCGCCGACCCCGCCGCTGGTCAGCCCGGCGCCGCGCAGGATGCCGTCGAGCTGGGCGGAAATCTCCTCGACTTGCGTCAACCCGATCTGGTGGACCTCGTCGGGGGTCATCGTCGTGGTCGTCGCCTGGGCCAGCGCCGCGGCGTAGACTTCGTCGCCGCGCGGCAGCCGCCACGCGCCGTCACCCGGCTGGGTGGTCTTGCGCAAGCCCTCCATCAGCGCGATCTGGCGGTCGAGCGCGGGATAGACCCTCTGGTTGACGATGCTCGCGGCGCGCTTCTGCCAGTCGCCCGCGATGCCCTTGGCCGCGGCGCGGCTGGCGAGCGACTGGACCAGCCCGCTGCCCTCGGCCTGCTGGCCGCGCAGCTTGTTCAACTGGCCGAGCGTGAGATCGATCGACCAGGCGGGCGCGGTGAAGCCGCGGCGCGCTTGCGCCTTCTGTTCGGCGGTGTCCTGGTCGAGCGCGGTGGCGAACGCGTCGAGCCGGGCGAGATAGGCGCCGGCGTCGGCGGCGGTCTCGACGGTGTGCTGCGAGTTGAGGAAGTCGGGAACCGAGAAGTACGACCCGCCCTGCTGGAAGATGCGGTAAGGCCGCTGCACCGAGCCGATCCCGAACCGCGCCGGGGCGACGATCTTCTGCTCGAGGTCGTAGATCGTCTGCTCGCGCCACAACCGCGCCGGGGCGGAGAGCCGGGCCGGATCGAACGCCTTGACGCGGCGGAGCCACTTGCGGTTGCGCGCCAGCTCGCGGTTGCGCTCGGCGGCGTTGCGCGGGCTGAGCCGCGCCTTGAGCGCCGCCAGCTTGCCCTGGTCGAGGCCCAGCGACGTGGCGGTCTCGGGCGAATGGAGGATGTCGTCGTCGAACTCGGCGTCGAGCGTCGCCTTGAGCGCGGCGTCGCCCTGCGCCTTGGCCGCGCCGAGCGAGGGTTCGGCGGCGAACGTGGCGGCCGAAGCGCCGCCCGCGGCGATGAAAGCACGGCGATTGAAGCGGATCATGGTGCGTTCCCGGATTTGGTTTCGATCGCTATCGGTTTGGCAGGCGCCAC
>DATLDS010000104.1:0-14678 GCA_035525735.1 Novosphingobium sp. | reverse complement strand
CGAGACCGACGCGCAGCCGATGGACTGGCACTTGATCCGCGCCTCGGTCCGGCTGGTCGCCGACACCGTCCACCACCGCCGGGTGTTCCTCGCGATCCTCGCGATCAGCTTCTTCTGGACGATCGGCGCGGTGCTGTTCATCCAGTTCCCGCCGCTCGCCAAGAACGTCCTCGCCGCGAGCAAGGAAGTCGCCAGCCTGTTCCTGGTGGTGTTCTCGATCGGCGTGGCGATTGGCTCGATGGGGATCAATGCGCTGCTCAAGGGCACCGTGTCGGCGCGCTACGCCCCCGCTTCGGTGGTGGCGATGGGGCTGTGCATCGTCGCCTTCCACGTGATCTGCCGGCTATGGACCCCGCATCCCGCCGACGGCCTGCTCGACGTCGCGCGCTTCATCGCCGAGCCGCTGGCGATACCCCTGCTGCTGAGCTTGCTCGGCATCGCGATCGGCGGGGGCATGTTCGTGGTGCCGCTGTATGCGTTCCTCACCACCTCGGTCGAGAAGTCGCAGACCGCGCGGACGATTGCGGCGAACAACATCGTCAATTCGGGCGCGATGGTGATCGGCTCGCTGCTCGCGGTGGCGCTCAGCGCCGCGGGCGTCTCGGTGGTCGACCAGTTGCTGCTGAGCGCGGCGATGTGCCTCGTCTCGGCGTGGCTCGGCCGCCTTCTCTACCGCGCCGAGCTCGCGCACGAGCCGATCTGACGCGTCACGCGATGAACGCGCTCACCGCCATGAAGCACGCGCAATAAGCCATCAGGAACTCGCGCAAGTCCTGCGCGGTGAAGCGCGCCGGCCGGCGGCTGCGGCGCTTGAGCTCGCCGAAACGAAGCGATTGGCGCAGCGGGTGCGCGCCGGCGGGGCGATGAAGGGCATGAGTGGTGTTCATGCCGCGACGCTAGGCGGCGGGGCGAAACGTTTACAGCGCGTTCACCATGATCGCGGCGATCTGTCGCGCGGTGGGACACGCCGGCGTCCAAACGGAAAGACCGCAAACGAAAAGGGCCGCCCCGTTGCCCGAGCGGCCCTTCGTGAAAGTCAGGGTTGGCGGACGATCAGACGTCGTCGCCGAGCTGGCCTTCGATCTCGCCGGCGACCTGCTGGGCCTCGCCCTTGCGCTCCTGGTTCAGCCCGCGCTGCTTGAGCGCCGGGTCGTTGGTGGCGTCGGCGACGGCCTGCTTGGTGTTGCCGATGCCTTCGTTGGTGAGGCCCTTTGCCTTTTCCTTCATCTCGCCCATGGCGGTTCTCCTTGGTCGGGCGGCGGGAGAGGGGAAATCGCCGCCTTCACAAGGACATACGCACGACCCGGTCACACGGTTCCCGGCGCTTTGCGTTTCGACATGGCGACGATCCTGTTCCACTCGTCCGGGCGCACGGCGGACACGGACAGGCGCGATTGAGCCACCAACTCCATTTCGCCGAGGTCGGGCGTCGCCTTGATTTCCTTGAGGCTGACCGGGCGCTTGAGCTTGCGCACCGGCTCGACCTTGACCGCCGCCCACTTGCCGGTCGGGTCCTTGGGGTCGGTCATTCCCGCCTTGCTCACCCGCATCACCCCGACGATCTCGAGCCCGATGTTCGAGTGATAGAAGAACGCCTCGTCGCCACGCTTCATGTCGCGCAAGTTGCGCGCCGCGGTGTGGTTGCGCACCCCGTCCCACGTCCCCTCGCCCTCGGCGACGAGGTCGTCCCAGCCGTAGACGTCGGGCTCGGACTTCATCAGCCAGTAGGTCTTGGTCACTCGATTCGCCTTTACGCTCGTTGTGAATCGTCATCGCGAGGAGTGAAGCGACGAAGCAATCCAGAGCGCGAGCGCGTTCCGCTCTGGATTGCTTCGCTACGCTCGCAATGACGAGGTGAAGAGGATAGGAGCAAGGCAACGATTCAACACACGGACGATTCCATGCAACTCGATACCCTTCCGGTGCTGTCGCTCGACGACGCGCCCGACCGGCTCGCGCAAGAGCTCGGCGACAGCTTCCAGACTTTCGGCTTCGCGCTGGTCAAGGACCATGGCCTCGACCCCGCGCTGGTCGCGCGCGCGTGGGCGTTGACCGCCGAGTTCTTCGCGCTGCCCGAGGCGGAAAAGCGGAGCTACGCGATCCCCGGCCAAGCCGGCGCGCGCGGCTACACCCCGTTCGGGACCGAGATCGCCAAGGGCGCGGCGCTCCACGATCTCAAGGAATTCTGGCACGTCGGGCGTGATTTGCCGGCGGGCCACCCGCTCGCCGATTCGTCGATGCCGCCCAACGTCTGGCCCGACCGTCCCGCGGGGTTCCGCGAGACGTTCGAGGACCTGTATGCCGAGATGGACCGCGTCGGCTCGGTCATCCTCAGCCGGATCGCGGTGTGGCTCGGGCTCGCGCCGAACTGGTTCGACGCGGCGATCGACGACGGCAACTCGGTGCTCCGCCTGCTCCACTACCCGCCGGTGCCCGACGCCGAAAGCGGAGCGATCCGCGCGGGCGCGCACGAGGACATCAACCTGATCACGCTGTTGCTCGGCGCCGAGGAGGCCGGTCTCGAGCTGCTGACGCGTGAGGGCAAGTGGCTCGACGTCAACCCGCCCGAAGGCGCGCTGGTGGTGAACATCGGCGACATGCTCCAGCGGCTGACCAACCACGTGCTGCCCTCGACCACGCACCGCGTGCGCAATCCCGACGGCGCGCGCGCCGCGCACAGCCGCTATTCGATGCCGTTCTTCCTCCACCTGCGCAGCGATTTCCCGTTCGTCACGCTGCCGCAGTGCGTGACGCCCGAGAACCCCGACCGCTACCCCGTTTCGATCACCGCCGACGATTACCTCCAGGAACGGCTGCGCGAGATCGGACTCAAGAAATAGCGCGCTTGACGCGCCTTTAGCGGGGCTCAAAGGTGAGCCCATGGCCGCGGACCACAACAGCGATGGGCCCAACGATCCTTTCGCGCTGATGCGCGGGTGGGTCGGCGAATGGGAAAAGCTGGTCAATCGCCACGGCGCCGAGTGGCTGGCCAAGCCCGAAGTCGCCAAGGCGATGCAGAAGGTGACCTCGGCCAAGATCCAGGCTGAGGCGGCGCGCGACGAAGCCATGGCGAAATGGCTCGCCGCCGCGAACATGCCGAGCAAGGCCGATTTCGACGCGCTGGCCGAACGGTTCACTGGGATCGAGGCCGCGCTCGCGCGGATCGAGGCGCATCAGCGCTATCCCGAGGGCGCCACGCGCGCCAAGCCCGCGCCGCGGCGCACGCGCAAGCCCCCGGGCGCGAACCAGTCCGCGTGAACGAGGTCGCCGACAGCATCGGCGCCGCCCGCGTCGAGTTCGAGCGGATGCTCCAGCGCAACATCAAGGGGCTTGGCTACTTCGCCTCGCCCGCGCCGGTGCTCGGCGCCAGCCCCAAGGACACGTTGATCGCGCAAGGGCCGTGGCGTCTGTATCACTACCACCCGCGCGTCGACGAGGTTTACCGCGTGCCCGTGATCCTGGTCATGGCGACGACCAACCGCGGCTACGTGTTCGACATGGTCCCCGGCCAGAGCCTGGTCGAGTTCCTGCTCGACCGCGGCTACGACGTTTACATGGTCGACTGGGAGGCGCCGCGCCGCGAGGATCGCCACCTGAGCTTGAGCAATTACGTGGTCGATTTCGTCGGCGGATCGATCGAACGGGTGATGCGCGAAAGCGGCGAGCCCGAGGTCTCGCTGCTCGGCTATTGCATGGGCGGGGTGCTCTCGATCCTGTGGGCGGGGCTGCAGCCGCAGCCGAGCCTCAAGAACCTCGCGGTGTTCACCACCCCGGTCGACTTCAAGGCGATGGAGCTGTTCCAGGCGTGGTCGGACGAGCGCTGGTTCGACGTCGACACGTTGGTCGACACGCTCGGCCAGGCGCCCGCCGACATGCTGTTCACCGCGTTCGACATGCTCCGCCCGGGCGCGCGCGCGGCGGGCAACGTGCGCCTGCTCGACAACTTGTGGGACGACCAGTTCGTCAAGGCGCACCGCATGTTCGACCGCTGGTCGAGCGACATGCTGCCGCTCGCGGGCGAGTATTTCCGCGAGACCACCAAGAAGCTGGTGTGGGACAACGCGCTGGTGAACGGGCGGATGACCGTGGGCAACCGCCCGGTCGACCTGGCCAACGTGACCTGCCCGTTCCTCCACGCCACCGCCGAGCACGACCACATCGTCACCACCGACGCGTCGGCGCCGCTGATCGGGATGGTCGGGTCCGACGACAAGGAGGAGGTCGTGCTCAAGGGCGGGCACGTCAGCCTGATCGCCGGGCCCAACGCGGTGCGCCGGCTGTGGCCCAAGATCGACCAGTGGCTGGGGGAGAAAAGCGTTTGAGCGACAGCCCGGAGATTCGCGGGTTCGAGGCGGGCGACAAGGCCGCGCTCGAGCGCTTCGTCGCGGCGCTGCCGGCGCACGACCTATTGTTCCTGAGCCGCGACTTGCGCCAGCCCAAGGTGGTCTCGGCGTGGCTCGAGGCGACCGCCGCGGGCGAGATCGACAGCCTCGTCGCGCTCGACGGCGGCGAGATCGTCGCCACCACCGCGAGCGTGCGCGATCCGCTCGGCTGGTCGCCGCACGTGTGCGAAATCCGCCTGCTCGTGCTGCCCGAGTGGCGCGGCAAGGGGCTCGGCCGGGTGTTGCTCGAACGCTGCGTCGACGCCGCGATCGCCAAGGGCGCGAGCAAGCTGGTGGCGCGGATGACCCCCGATCAGGCGGGCGCGATCACGCTGTTCGAGGAAACCGGCTTCCGCGGTGAAGCGCTGCTCCGCGACCAGGTCCGCGACGACGCCGGGCAGCTGCACGACCTCGCGATCCTCGCGCTCGATCCGGCGCGAAGAGCGGCGAACCAGGAGGCCTACGGGGACTAGCGCTTTCCCCCGAACAGCTGCCGCCCGGCCAAGTCGAGCATGATCTCCTCGCTGCCGCCGCCGATCGCGTTGACGCGCACCTCGCGGTAGATGCGCTCGACCTTGCTGCCGGTAATGTAGCTCGCCCCGCCGAGCACTTGCGCCGCTTCGCGCGCGACGTGCTCGAGCATCCGCGTCGCCTGGACCTTCAGCATCGCGAAGTCGGCCGGGCGGTCGCGGCCCTCGCGGACCTGCCACGCGCACAGGTCGACCCACGCCTGCGTCGCCTCGATCTGACGCTCCATGTCGGCGAGCTTGATCCGGATCGACTGGTGCCCAACCAGCGGCCTGCCGAAGGTGTGGCGGTTCTGCGCCCACTCCGCCGCCTCGGCCAGCGCGACGCGCGCGTAAGCGCAGCAGCCCATCGCCATCCCCAGCCGCTCGCCGTTGAAATTGCGGACGATGCCGATGAATCCGCCGTTCTCGGGACCGATCAGGTTCTCGGCGGGGACGCGCACGTCGTCGAAATGGATCGCCGCGGTGTCGCTGCACCGCCAGCCCATCTTGTCGAGCCGGGTGCGGCTGACGCCGGGCGCATCCATTTCGATCAGCAGCAGCGAGATTCCGCCCGCGCCCGGCCCGCCGGTGCGCACCGCGCAAGTCAGCCAGTCGGCGCGCATCCCCGAGGTGATGAACATCTTGCCGCCGTTGACGACGTAGTGGTCGCCCTCACGCCTGGCGGTGGTCCGGAGATTGGCGACGTCCGAACCGCCGCTCGCCTCGGTGATGCCGAGCGCGATGATCTTGTCGCCGGCGAGCACCGGCGGCGCGACGCGGCGCTTCAATTCGTCCGAGCCAAGCGCGAGGATCGGCGGCAGGCCGATGCCGTGCGTCATCAGCGAGGCGCCGAGGCCCCCCGCGCCGACCGCGGCGAGTTCCTCGGTGACGACGAGCGAGTGGAAACTGTCGAAATCGCCGCCGTGCCCGCCGTACTCCTCGGGATAGCGCAAGCCCAGGATGCCCGCTTCGGCGGCTTTCTTGTGCAGCTCGCGCGGCAACTCGCCCTCGGCTTCCCAGCGATCGATGTTGGGCGCGATCTCTCGCGTCACGAACCGGCGCACGCTCATCGCCAGCGCCTCGTGCGTTTCGTCGTAGTAAGGCGAGCGCGCGCGCCAGTCGTCGAAGGCGGTCATCGCCGCACGCTGTAAGCCCGGCGACGACGCGTCAAGGCTGGCGACAGGCGTTGAGGGATAAACACCTCGCCCCGCGCATTGTGGGGATAGCCACCGATCGGGTCGCAGCTATGTATGCTTCCACGCAAAACCGTGCCGTATCGGCGATCGCCTCGGCGGCGATCGTCGCGGGGATCGGCGCGATGCTGCTGATGGGCCTTCAGGCCGGGCACGTCGCGGCGGTGGCGCAATCGCTGATCGCGCTCGACCTGCCGCCGCCCCGCCCCTCGCCGACCCCCACCCCGACCCCGCCGCCTAAGGCCGCGAAATCCGCGCCCAAGGGCGATCCGGGCGAGCGGAACCTCAAGAACAAGGCGACCCAGATCGTCGCGCCCAAGCCCCCCCTGGTGATCGTCCCGCCGCCGCCGGTGCCGGTCGCGACGACGCCGGCCAACACCGGCAGCGCGACCCAATCGGGCGCGTCGGACCGGCCCGGCGCGGGCCAGGGCGCGGGCAATTACGGCAGCGGGCTGGGCGGCGGCGGTGCGGGCGGCGACGGGGGCGGCCTGTCGCTCGGACCGCGGCGCATCCGCGGGCGGCTCGCCTATGGCGACCTTCCCGACGACATCCGCGACAGGATGGAGGAAGTGAGGCTGGAAACCGACGCGATCATCCAGGCTGACGGCCACGTCACCGATTGCCGGGTGGTTCGCTCGAGCGGCTATCGATCGGTCGATGCGATGACCTGCGACTTGCTCGAGCGCCGCTACTTCTACCGAGCCGCGCAGGATGCGCGGGGCACGCCCGTGAGCGTCCACTGGCAGCAGCGGCACTTCTTCATCCCCGACGACCGGCCGCGCTGATTACCCCGCCACCTCGAGCGGGGCGACGTTGTACTTCCGCACTTCGTCCTGGCTGAGGCAGTAGCGCGTCGACTTGTCGGCGCCGCTCGCCACCGCCTGCTGCCGGTACATCACGTCGGTCAGCAGCTTGCGGCTGACCCCCATGCGGATGAGGAAATCGTTGTCCTCGCTGGCGAGCAACGCGCTCGACTGCTCGATCTCGCCGATCAGCTTGATCGTCTCGTCGGTGCCCTCGCCGACCGAGAGGTCGATCACGTCGCGGTCGGCGGTGTGCGTGAACATGTGGACCATGAACACCCCGCCGGGATCGACGAACCGGCGGTCGCCGCCCATGAACACGAAGTTGCAGCTCGAAAAGCAGGTCCACCCGGCGGGGATCCGCGTCGCCATCCCGGGGAACGAGCGGATGATGCGGCCCGCGGCGTTGCCCGCGCGGGCGTCGCCGCCGCGCGACTTGAGCCAGATCTCCTCGATCTTGTCGTCGGCGTCGATCGCCGCCTTGAGCCGTGCGGGGAACGTGTCCTCGATGATCCCGTCGGCGATCAGCACGCGCTTGCCGTCGCGCGTCGCCGGGGTCAGCGATATCGCCTTGGCGGCGCCCCAGCCGGGCTCGGCCGGGCAGCTCGGGTTGGCGGGGTCCATCGCCGGGGGCGCGGCGGCGAGCGTCGCCAGCGCGAGCAAGGCTGGGATGGTGCGACCCATCGCGTTCACGCCATCAGCGCGTAGCGCGCCTGGCCCGGCGCGCGGCACATCCGCTTGTTGGCGGTGGTCTCCTCGCCGTTGACGATGATCACGTCGGTCACGGTGATGCACTTGGCGTCCTTGGGCATGCCCTTGCCGGGGCCCTCGTTGGCCGCGATCACGGTCGACTTGCCCTTGACGTCGGGACGCGTCGCCGAGGTCCATTCGGACGTCGCGCCGACCGCGACCTCGCCGGTCGCCTCGTCGCCGCGGGTCGCGGCGAGCGTCGCTTCGGCGGCCTGCTTCTGCTCCTTCTCGTCGAGCTTGCAGGCGATCGCGTTGGTCAGCGTACTGGCGACCTCGGGGATCGGCAGGAACGTCCCGAACCGGCCGGCGGCGCGGCCCGCGACCGAGCCCGCGACGCTGCCGAGGATCGAGGCGCCGACGCTCTTCTTCTTGCCGCTGGGACAGCCGCCGCTGGTCTGGTCGGCAGGCTTCTTGCCGCCGAGGTTCAGCCCGAACCCGCCGAACTGCGCTTGCGCCGGGACGCTCGCGAGAAGCGTCGCGAGCGCAAGGCCTGCCGCCCATCTGTTGAAAACCGTTGTCATGCGCACCCTTCCCTCGCGCCGATCGGCGGCGCTCCATTGGCGGCGATCAAGGGGCGGCGCGCCGCCCCCTCAGCCGCGCGCCATAGCGATGAAAATACGCCCCGCTGTGACGCAGGTCAAAACATTCCGCCAGCGCGGTGAATATCGGGTGAATCGAGCGGGATGGTGGAGCCTAGCGGGATCGAACCGCTGACCTCCTGCATGCCATGCAGGCGCTCTCCCAGCTGAGCTAAGGCCCCATTTCCATCGCGGTCGCGCCCTGGGAGGCGCGCGGGAAGCGCGCTCTTAAAGGAAGCGCCGCCTCTCAAGCAAGCGTCTTTAATGCTCTTCCTCGTCCTCGTGCCCCGCGACGCCCAAGTCGTCGTCGCCGCCCAGGTCGATGTCGTTGTCGGGCGAATCCGCGTCCTCGTCGATGTCGACGTCCTCTTCGGCGAGATCGCTGTCGGGGGTTTCCTCGACCTTCTCCTTGCGGACTTCCTCGTAGGGAATCGGCTGCTTCGACTTGAGCACCGGGTCGGGCTGCCAGGCATAGCCGCACTCGACGCAGGTGACGGGGTCGTCCTTGCCGAGATCGTAGAAGCGGACACCGCACTTCGGGCAGCCGTGCTTGGCGCCCCATTCTGGCTTGACCATGGAAATCCTCGAGTGACCGGCGGCGGCGCGCCGCGCGAAAGGTGATTGATGGGAGCGGGCCTGTGGGGATTCAAGCCCCCCGAAGAAGGCTGACGCCCGGAGCGGCGCGCCTTGCCATAGCCCACCCCCGCTGTCAAAAGCCGCGCGCCTTGGACCCGTCCGCCACGCCTCACCGCCTCATGCCTTCAGGTCCCTTGCGGGGGACGATCCGCGTGCCGGGCGACAAGTCGATCAGCCACCGCGCGCTGATGCTCGGCGCGCTGGCGATCGGCGAGACGCGGATCACCGGGCTGCTCGAGGGCGAGGACGTGCTCGCCACAGCCGCCACGCTCCGTGCCATGGGCGCGGGGATCGAGCGAGACGAGGACGGGGCCTGGCGCGTCCACGGAGTTGGCGTCGGCGGGCTGATGCAACCGTCCAGCACGCTCGACATGGGGAATTCGGGCACCTCGACGCGCCTGCTGATGGGGCTGTGCGCGAGCCACCGCCTCACCGCGACGTTCGTCGGCGACGCCAGCCTGTCGCGCCGGCCGATGGCGCGGGTGATCGAGCCGCTCGCGCGGATGGGCGCCGAGATCACCGCTTCGCCCGGTGGAACGCTGCCGCTGATGCTGCGCGGGCGCGTTCCCGCGGTGCCGATCGAATACCGCCTGTCGGTCGCCTCGGCCCAGGTGAAGAGCGCGGTGCTGTTCGCCGGGCTCAACGCGCCGGGGATCACCACGGTGATCGAGCCGGTGCCGACGCGCGACCATTCGGAGCGGATGCTCGCCGGATTCGGCGCGACGCTCGAAATCGAGGAAAGCGCGGACGGCCGGATCATCCGGCTCCATGGCGAAGCCGACTTGCGCCCGCAGTCCATCGAGGTTCCGGGCGACCCCTCGTCGGCGGCGTTCTTCGCCGTCGCTGCGCTGCTTGTGCCCGGCAGCGAGCTGACGATCGAGAACGTCGGCCTCAACCCGACCCGCGCCGGCCTGTTCGGCGTGCTGCGCGCGATGGGCGGGTCGATCGAGGAGACCAACCCGCGCCTCGTCGGCGGCGAGCCGGTCGCCGACCTCGTGGTGCGCCACTCCGCGCTCAAAGGCATCGAGATCGACCCGCGCCTCGCCCCGAGCATGATCGACGAATTCCCGGTGCTGTTCGTCGCCGCCGCGCTGGCCGAAGGGCGCACCGTAACGCGCGGGCTCGACGAGCTGCGCGTCAAGGAATCGGATCGCCTCGCAACGATGGCCGAGGCGCTGACGGCGATCGGCGCGCACGTCGTCGAGCGCGAGGACGGGCTGACGATCGACGGCACCGGCGGCGCGCCGCTCGCCGGCGGCGGCCCGATTCCCTGCCGGCTCGACCACCGCATCGCGATGAGCCTGGCCGTCGCCGGCCTGGTCAGCCGCGACGGGGTCGAGATCGACGATGCCCGCCCGATCGCGACGAGCTTTCCGGCGTTCGAGGCGCTGTTGGCGAGCGTGGTGGAATGATCATCGCGGTCGACGGGCCGACCGCCTCGGGCAAGGGCACGATCGCGCGCGCGCTGGCCGCGCATTTCGGGCTTCCGCACCTCGATACGGGGCTGCTTTACCGCGCGGTCGGGCGCCAGGTCGCGCTGAACCGCGGCGATCCGGACCGCGAGGCCGATGCGCTCGCCGCGTGCGATTTCGCCGACCCGTTGCTCGCCGATCCAGCGCTGCGCAGCGAGGCGACGGGCGGCCTTGCCAGCCGCGTCTCGATCCATCCCGCGGTGCGCGCCGCGCTGTTTGAACGCCAGCGCGCGTTCGCGACGCAGGCCGGCGGCGCGGTGCTCGACGGGCGCGACATCGGCACCGTCATCGCCCCCGATGCCGAGGTGAAGCTCTACGTCACCGCCAGCGTCGAAGCGCGCGCGCGGCGGCGCCACGCCGAGATGGTGGCGCGCGGGCAAGATGTCTCGCTCGCCGCGATCGAGGCGGACCTGGCGGCTCGCGACGAGCGCGACGCCGGACGCAGCAACGCGCCGCTACGCCAGGCGCGCGACGCGTTGCTGCTCGATAACTCGGAGCTGAGCGCGGAAGCGTCGATCGCCGCCGCGCTCGCCCTGGTCGAAAGGCTTACATCGAAGACCTGACCTGGATGTTGCCGCTCTCGATCGTCTCGAGCGGCAGGTCGGTCAGCGTCGAGCCCAGGCACAACGCCGGATCGCCGGTCGTGCTCGGATCGTCGTCGAAGAAGTAGGCGCGGCTGATCATGTCCTTGCCCTTGCCGGGCTCACCGTTGTCCTGGACCGAGAAATAGACCGCGTCGACGAGGTTGGAATCGTTGGTCCGGCGGGTCGTGCCGCCGAAGATCGCGGTATGATCGTCGAGCAGCTTGCCGCAGCTGATATCGACCTGGAGCTGATACGGTCCCTTGCCGCTATCGCCCGAGAACGCCCGGTTGATCAGCGTCGCCCGGCCGCTGGCGGTGCCGTCGGCCTCGATCTTGGCGCTGACCGAGAACGTGCGGCCCTTCTCGAGCGTGCCTTGGCCCGAAGCGCTGCCGCTCGCAGCGGCGAGAGCCGGCGCGGCGACGAGCAACGCGGCGGCGGAAAGGAAGAGGGTCGTGCGCATGGGAAGGTCTCCTGGTACCGTCCAAGGCGACCCCGAGAAGCCAAGCAACGGTTCGCAAACGCTTTTGTTTCCCGATTTCGTGTCCGGTCCCACCGCGCGAACCCGCATCCCGCACGCCAAAACCCTTGCTTTCCCGCGGCTCCCGGCCTAAGCGCCCGCCCGTTCACCGAGCGTCAGCACGAGGAACCTTCGTCACGGCATGCGGCCCGGCGGAGACATCGGCCCTTTTTGGCCCGCGTGCCCGCAATGGTGCGGCCGCGGAGGAAAGACCGGCGGAACCAACCGCCCGGCCGGAAATGTCAGTAACAGGAACTCACGTAACATGGCATCACTCGCCAATCCCACCCGCGACGACTTCGAAGCGATGCTCAACCAGTCGCTCGGCGGCGCCAGCGACGGCGGCTTCGAAGGCCGCGTGGTCAAGGGCACGATCACCGCGATCGAGAACGACAAGGCCGTCATCGACGTCGGCCTGAAGAGCGAGGGCCGCGTCGCCCTGCGCGAATTCGCTTCGCCCGGCATGCCGCACGGCCTCTCGGTCGGCGATGAAGTCGAGGTTTACGTCGACCGCGTCGAGAATTCCGAAGGCGAGGCGATGCTCAGCCGCGACCGCGCCCGGCGCGAGGCCGCGTGGGACAAGCTCGAGGGCGAGTTCGGCGAAGGCAAGCGCGTCGAGGGCACGATCTTCGGCCGGGTCAAGGGCGGCTTCACCGTCGACCTCGACGGCGCGGTGGCGTTCCTCCCCGGCAGCCAGGTGGACATCCGCCCGGTGCGCGACGTCGGCCCGCTGATGGAGCAGCGCCAGCCGTTCCAGATCCTTAAGATGGACCGCCGCCGCGGCAACATCGTCGTCAGCCGCCGCGCGGTGCTCGAGGAAACCCGCGCCGAGCAGCGCTCGGGCCTGATCCAGAACCTCACCGAGGGCCAGGTCATCGAAGGCGTGGTCAAGAACATCACCGATTACGGCGCGTTCGTCGACCTCGGCGGGATCGACGGCCTGCTCCACGTCACCGACATGAGCTACAAGCGGGTCAACCACCCGAGCGAAGTCATCAACATCGGCGACACGGTCAAGGTCCAGATCGTCCGCATCAATCCCGAGACCCAGCGCATCAGCCTCGGCATGAAGCAGCTCGAGAGCGATCCGTGGGACGGCGTCGCCGCCAAGTACCCGGTCGGCGCCAAGCTCAAGGGCACGGTCACCAACATCACCGAATACGGCGCGTTCGTCGAGCTCGAGGCCGGGATCGAAGGCCTCGTCCACGTCTCCGAAATGAGCTGGACCAAGAAGAACGTCCACCCCGGCAAGATCGTCTCGACCTCGCAGGAAGTCGACGTGATGGTGCTCGAGGTCGACAGCGAGAAGCGGCGCATCAGCCTCGGCCTCAAGCAGGCCCAGTCGAACCCGTGGGATGCCTTCGCCGAAGCGCACCCGGTGGGCTCGGTGGTCGAAGGCGAGGTCAAGAACGCGACCGAGTTCGGCCTGTTCATCGGCCTCGACGGCGACGTCGACGGCATGGTCCACATGTCCGACATCGCCTGGGGCATCTCGGGCGAGGACGCGCTGGCGCTCCACCGCAAGGGCGAAGAGGTCAAGGCGGTGGTGCTCGACGTCGACGTCGAGAAGGAGCGCATCAGCCTCGGCATGAAGCAGCTCGAGAAGGGCGCGCCCGCGGCGGGCGGCACCAGCACTTCGGCGGGCGGCGGCGGATCGCTCAAGCGCGGCGACGTGGTCACCGTGACCGTGCTCGAAGTGCGCGACGGCGGGCTCGAGGTCCAGGCCGGCGAGGACGGCGCGACCGGCTTCATCAAGCGCAGCGACCTCGGCCGCGACCGCGACGAGCAGCGCCCCGACCGCTTCCAGGCGGGGCAGAAGTTCGATGCGATGGTCGCCGGCTTCGACCGCTCGAAGAAGCCCAACTTCTCGATCAAGGCGCGCCAGCTCCACGAGGAGAAGGAAGCGGTCGAGCAGTACGGCAGCTCGGACTCGGGCGCGTCGCTCGGAGACATCCTTGGGGAAGCGCTCAAGGGCAAGAAGTGAGCCCGAGAGCGCCCAGAAGTAGCAAAGCCCGTCCGGAGCGATCCGGGCGGGCTTTTGCTTTGCCGGCGAGCGGCCTAGACTGATCGCCATGCTCCAGGTCCACCAGTTCGCCTGCCTCTCGGACAACTACGGCTTTCTGCTCCACGACCCCGCGAGCGGCGAGACGACGTGCATCGACACCCCCGACGGCGCCGAATACCTCGCCCAAGCCGAGGCCAAGGGCTGGCGGATCACGCAGATCTGGAACACCCACTGGCATCCCGACCACGCGGGGGGCAACGCCGCGATCGTCGCCGCCACGGGGTGTAGCGTGACCGGCCCGGCCGAAGTCGAACGGCTGGGAGTGCGGCCCGATCGCGTCGTCGCGCACGGCGACCGGGTCAAGCTCGGCGCGCACGAGGCCGAGGTGATCGACGTCTCGGGCCACACCAACGGCCACATCGCCTATCACCTGCCCGACGATGGCATCGCGTTCGTCGGCGATTCGCTGTTTGCGCTGGGCTGCGGGCGGATGTTCGAGGGCACCGCGCCGCAATTCTGGGCGAGTCTGTCGCGGATCAAGGCGCTGCCGCCCGAGACGACGCTGTACTGCGCGCACGAGTACACCCAGAATAACGCCCGCTTCGCGCTGCACGCCGATCCCGACAACGCGGCGCTGCGCGCTTATGCCGACGAGGTCGCGGCCAAGCGCGCGCGCGGCGAGCCGACGGTGCCGACCCGGCTCGACGAGGAGCTCGCCGCCAACCCGTTCCTGCGCGCCGACGATCCGGCGCTCGCCGCGCGCTGGGGGAACGGCGACGCGGTGGCTACCTTTGCCGCGCTACGGGCCGCCAAGGACAGCTTCTAGCCCGGTGCAGGCGCTGCAAATCCAGGCGCTGTCACCCGACCTGTCGGGCTGCGCGCTGGTCGAGCTGCCCGCGCCCGACCCCGCGACCGACCAGGTTTTGGTCCGGGTCCGCGCCGCTTCGCTGAATTTTCCCGACCTCTTGATGACCCGCGGCGAATACCAGCTCAAGCCGCCGCTGCCGTTCGTGCCGGGGATGGACTTCGCGGGGGTGGTGGTCGAGTCCGCCGGCGGTTTCGCCGCGGGCGACGAAGTGGTCGGCGCGACCCGCCTCGGCGCGTTCGCCGAAACCGTCGCGGTCGACGCCGCCGCGCTTCACCCCAAGCCCGCCGCGCTCGATTTCGCCGTCGCCGCCTCGTACGGCGCCGCCTACCTCACCGCCTACGTCGCGTTGGTCGAGCTCGGCGGGCTCGAAGCCGGGCAATG
>DATLDS010000094.1:0-15585 GCA_035525735.1 Novosphingobium sp. | reverse complement strand
GAGCTTGTCGATCACCGCGATCGGCACCGCGCCGGGCACCGCCTTTTCGGGCATCCCGGCGAACTCGAGCAGCATCCCCGTGGTGAAGATGCCGATCCCCGTCGCGCATTTCGAGGCGAACAACCCGCCCGCGGTGAACGTCCCTTCCGAGCGGCGCCCGGTTTGCTCTTCGGAGGCTTCGACCACGTCGGTGACCATCGACGAGATCGAGATCATCGAGGTCACGCTGAACATGTTCGAGACGAAGATGAAGCCGAACAGCACCGCCAACGTCGCGCCCGAGGCGGACGCGACCTCGACCACGCCGAGCGCCTTGGCGAGCAAGGGCGAGACCCAGAAGACCATTCCGATCAGCGCGGCGAAGACCGCGACGGTGCGCTTGCCGTAACGCCGCTGGAGCGGTCCGACGATGGTGAACGCGCCGATCACGCTGGCGAACAGCAGCCACGGATAGATCTTGAAGGCGAACGCCGAGAACCGCCAGACATAGAGATAGACGTAGTTCGAGATCGAGAAGGTGATCCCTTGCGCGGTGTAGCCGAGCGCGATTGCGCCGAGCAGCACCACGAAGGCCGGATGCGTGATGCACTCGCGAATCTCGGCGAACGCGGTGCGCAAGCTGAACTTGCTGGGGACGTGCGGCGGCGGGACCGCGACGGTGCGGTGCTGGAACAGCGCCGAAAGCAGCGTCGCGCCGGTGATCAGCACCGCGCCGGCGATGCCGTAACGGCGATAGCCGTCGGTCCCGAGCATGTCGGCGGGCAGGAAGACCTCGTAGGCGAGCATCAGCATCAGCAGCCCGCCGCCCCAGCCGAACAGGTAGCGGAAGCGGATCAGCCGCGTGCGCTCGTCGTAATCGCGGCTGATCTCGGGGATCAGCGCGTTCGACGGCACCTCGACGCAGGCGACCAGCCCGCGCACCGCGACCGCGCTGGCGAGCAGGACGAGGAAGCTCGGCGGGCCGGTCGGCGTCCACAGCACGAACCAGGCGAGACCGAGCGGCACCGCCGCGGCATAGAGCCACGGCAGCCGCCGGCCCCAGCGGGTCTGGGTGCGGTCGCTCAAGTGGCCGATGATCGGATCGAGGAACCCGTCGAAGATCAGCGCGATCATCAGCACGAAGCTGACCACCTTGGCCTCCATCCCCAGCACCTGGTTGTAGAACAGCAGGAGGAACGTCGAAAAGCCGTTGTCCTTGACCCCGTAGGCGATGCTGCCGATCGCGTTCGACAGCGCCAGGCGGGTGGGCACCCGGCCCTTGATCGGGATCAATTCGCTGATCCTTGGGCGGGGCCCTCCACGTACGCTCGCAAGGTCTCGAACATGTTCGGCATGTTGGCGTCCCACGAATGGCGCGGGCCGGTGGTGATCCCGCCGTCGACGATCAGCGAGGTACCGGTGACGAAGCCGGCGTCGTCGCTGGCGAGGTAGGCGACCGCGCGGGCGATGTCGTCGGGCTGGCCGCCGCGCGCGACTGGCTGCGCCTGCTTCGAAATCTCGGCGATGATCGCCTTGGCCCCGGCCTTCTTCTCTTCCGGGCAATCGAGCATCGCGGTGAAGATGTTGGTGTTGATGAAGCCCGGCTGGATCGCGTTGACGCGGATGCCGTGGCGGGCGAGGTCCATCGCGGCGCATTTGGTCAGGTGGAGCACGCCCGCCTTGGCGACGGCGTAAGCGGTGGGCGAATAGCCCGGACCGACCGCGGCGACGCTGCTGGTGTTGACGATCGAGGCGCCCGCGCGCCCGGCCATGTGCGGCACGGCAAAGCGGATGCCCATCGCCACCGAGCGCAGCAGCAGGTCCATCGTGCGGTCCCAGCCGGCCGCGTCTATCTCGTCGATCTTGGCAGGGTCGCCGCCCGCGCCGGCGTTGTTGAAGACCACGTCGATCCCGCCGGTCTCGGCCGCGGCGCGGTCCATCAGCGCCTCGATCTGGGCGACGTCGCACACGTCGCAGCGCTGGAAACGGATCGCGCCGTTGGACTGCGCCGCCAGCGCCTCGCCGCCGGCCTGGTCGATGTCGGCGGCGTAGACGGTCGCGCCTTCGCCCGCGAACATCAGCACCGCGGCCTTGCCGATGCCCGAGGCCGCGCCCGTGATCACCACCGTCTTGCCCGAGAATCGCATGGCCTCTCCCGCCTGATGTCGTGCTGGTCGTTTCGCCCGACCTTAGGCGCGCGATTAAAACCGTCAACGCCGCAGGGCTTGACGTTACGGCACGGCGGGCGGACGGCGGAGCGGGGTCGTTTGTCTTGCGCGCTCGCCCCGAATCGCTTTAACCAAGCGATTAAGAAGAGGAGTCGATCATGGCCGACCTGGAAGCCCACCGGCAGGAAATCCGTTCCTGGCTCGAAGAGAATTGCCCGCCCGAGATGCGCGCACCCGTCAAGGACGAGGGCGACGTCTGCTGGGGCGGCCGCAACGTCAAGTTCAAGAACGAGGCGCAGCGCCAGTGGCTCGAGCGCTGCGCGGCGAAGGGCTACACCGTGCCCGATTGGCCCAAGGAATACGGCGGCGCCGGGATGTCGCCCGCCGAAGCCAAGGTGTGGCGCGAGGAGATGGCGCGGATCGGGGCGCGGCCCCCGCTGTCGAGCTTCGGTATCTGGATGCTCGGGCCCGCGCTCTTGAAGTTCGGCACCGAGGAGCAGAAGCGCCACTACCTCAACCAGATCGCGCGCGGCGAGATTCGCTGGTGCCAGGGCTATTCGGAGCCGGGCAGCGGCTCCGACCTCGTCAGCTTGCAGACGTACGGCGAGGACAAGGGCGACCACTGGGTGGTCAACGGCCAGAAGATCTGGACCTCCTACGCCGACAAGGCCGACTGGATCTTCTGCCTGGTCCGCACCGACAAGACCAACAAGTACCAGGGGATCAGCTTCCTCCTGTTCGACATGGCGAGCGAGGGCGTCTCGACCAAGCCGATCCTGCTGATCAGCGGCAACTCGCCGTTCTGCGAGACCTTCTTCGACAACGTCAAGGTGCCCAAGGAGCAGATCGTCGGCGAGCTCAACCGCGGCTGGGACGTCGCCAAGTATCTCCTCGGCCACGAGCGCGAGATGATCTCGGGCGCGGGCGGGGGCGACCGCACCAGCGCGATCGGCGCGGCGATGAAGCGCAACGCGGGCGAGTTGGACCCGGTGATGCGCGCCGAGCTGGCGCAGTTCGACGTCGACGCGCTGGCCTATTCGGCGATGGGCGAGAAGTTCCTCGACGAGGCCAAGTCCGGCCGCTCACACCCGGCGCAGCCCAACATGATGAAATACGCCGGGACCGAGCTCAACAAGCGCCGCCACGAGCTGATGATGGCGGCGGGCGGCAGCCGCGCGCTCGAGTGGGAGAGCGAGACGACGGGCGGCGGCTCGCCGGCGCGCAACTGGCTGCGGACCAAGGCCAACTCGATCGAGGGCGGGACCAGCGAGGTGATGCTCAACGTCATCGCCAAGCGCATCCTCGAACTGCCGGGGGTAAGCTGAGTTACGAATAGAATAGCATTGTCATTCCCGCGAACGCGGGAACCCATGGCGTGAGGTTTGGTGAGGCGAACCCGGTCCATGGATCCCCGCCTTCGCGGGGATGACAAGGAGTTTTGAGAGGGATCGACGATGCCGCTTTATCACACCGACGACCAGGCGATGCTGGCCGAGACCGTCACCGGGTTCATGTCCGACGAGGGCGGAATCAACAAGCAGCTCCGCCGCTGGCGGGACGAGAAGTGCGCCGACGGGTTCGGCCACGAGCTGTGGGGCAAGTTTGCCGAGATGGGCCTCACGGGCATGCTCGCGGGCGAGGGCGACGGCGGGCTCGGCATGGGCCACGTCGAGGCGGGGATCGTGCTCGCCGAGATCGGCCGCAACCTTACCCCCTCGCCGTTCCTGACCACCTCGGTGATGGGCGTGACCGCGCTCGCCGGCGCGTCGGACGAGCTGCGCGGGCGGTGGCTGCCGGGGATCGTCGAAGGCAAGTCGGTCGCCGCGGTGGCGATCGACGAGGGCGCCAAGCACCGGCCCGAGCGGATCGCGTGCAAGGCCGAAAAGGCGGGCAACGGGTTCCGCTTGTCGGGCGCCAAGGACTTCGTCGTCCATGGCGCCTCGGCCGACGTGCTGATCGTCGCGGCGCGGACCTCGGGCGCCGACGATGACAGCGATGGCGTGACGTTGTTCGCGGTGCCCAAGGACGCGAACGGCGTGAGCCACGACAACGTGCGGCTGGTCGACAGCTCGATGGCCAGCCACGTCAAGTTCGACAACGTCGAGCTCGACGGCGACGCGGTGATCGGCGAGGTCGACGGCGGGCGGGCGCTGCTCACCCGCGTGATCAACGCCGGCCGCGTCGGCGCCGCGGCCGAGCAGGTCGGCGTCGCCTCGGGGGCGATGGACATGACCGTCGACTACCTCAAGCAGCGCAAGCAGTTCGGCAAGCTGATCGGCGAGTTCCAGGCGCTCCAGCACCGCGCCGCGCACTTGTACTCCGAGCTCCAGATCGCGCAGGCGGCCGTGATCAAGGCGCAGCAATTGCTCGACGCCGGGTCCGAGCGCGCCGACCTGATGGTCTCGGTGGCCAAGGCCAAGGCGGGCAAGGCGGCGGGCCTCGCGGTGCGCGAAGGCGTCCAGATGCACGGCGGCATCGGCATGACCGACGAGTACGACATCGGCCTCTACATGAAGCGCGACCGCGCGCTCGCCGAGTTCATGGGCGACGCCTATTACCACGCCAACCGCGTGGCCGAGCTGAGCGGGTATTGAGCGGAGACATGGAGATGACCCTCGAAGAGATGTTCGGCCTCAAGGGCCGCGTAGCGCTGGTGACCGGAGGCAGCCGCGGGATCGGCAAGATGATCGTCGAGGGCTTCCTCGCCGCGGGGTGCGAGCGGGTGTACATTTCGGCGCGCAAGATCCACGAGATCGAGGAAACCTGCGCCGAGCTCGGCGACAAGGTGATCGGCATCCAGGGTGACCTCTCGACCCTCACGGGGATCGAGGCGCTGGTCGCCGAGCTTTCGGCGCGCGAGAGCAAGCTCGACATCCTCGTCAACAACGCCGGCGCGGCCTGGGGGGTCGACTACCTCGATTTTCCCGAGGCCGGCTGGGACAAGGTCATGGACCTCAACGTCAAGACTCCGTTCTTCCTCACCCAGAAGCTCCACGGTCTGCTCACCGCGGCGGCGAGCGCCGATCGTCCGGCCAAGGTGATCAACATCACCTCGATCGACGGGCAGCGAGTCAACCCGTGGGAAACTTACAGCTACCAGGCGTCCAAAGCGGCGCTGATCCACCTGACCCGGCGGATGGCGGCGCGGCTGGTCAAGGATCACATCTACGTCACCAGCCTCGCCCCGGGGGCGTTCCCCTCGAGCATGAACAAGGTCGCGCGCGATCACGCCGAGGCGAGCGCGCAGGGCATCCCCAACAAGCGCGTCGGCGATAAGTGGGACATGGGCGGCACCGCGGTCTACCTCGCCAGCCGCGCGGGCGACTACACCGTAGGCGAGACGGTCACGATCGACGGCGGCATCGTCAACGCGCTCCTGCCGGCGCACTTCGCCGATCCGGGTGGCGGGCGCTAGCATGTCGCGCGCGGTGCGGGCGATCGCCGAAGGGCTCACCTTCGGCGAAGCGCCGCGCTGGCACGAGTACCGGCTGTGGTTCTCGGACTTCTTCAGCCACCGCGTCTGCTCGGTCAGCGAGGCCGGCAGCGACATGCGCACCGAGCTCCAGCTCGACAGCGACGAGCAGCCTTCGGGCCTCGGCTGGATGCCCGACGGCTCGCTGTTGGTGGTCAAGATGCAGGCGCAGGAAGTCTGGCGCCGCTGGCCGGACGGGCGCTTCGAGCGCCACGCCGACTTGTCTCCGCACGCGACGTTCTGGTGCAACGACATGGTCGTCGACCGCGAGGGCCGCGCCTATGTCGGCAACTTCGGTTTCGATCTCGATGCCGAGATGCGCGCGCGGGGGGCCGCGAGCGTGCTCGCCGACCACCCGACCACCACGCTCGTCCGAGTCGATCCCGACGGCAGCGTATCGGTCGCGGCCGACGGCATCGGTTTTCCCAACGGGACCGTCATCACCCCCGACGACAAGACGATGATCCTGGGCGAGACGCTCGCCGGGCGGCTGACCGCGTTCGACATCGCCGCCGACGGCGCGCTGTCGAACCGGCGCATCTGGGCCGAAACCACGCCGCACGTGCCCGACGGGATATGCCTCGACGCAGAAGGCGCGGTGTGGATCGCCGACCCGATTTCGCCGTCGTGCGTGCGCATCGCCGAAGGCGGCGAAGTGCTCGAGATCGTCGCGACCGGCGGGCTCAACTGCTATGCCTGCATGCTCGGCGGCGCCGATGGCCGGACGCTGTTCATGGCGGTCGCGCCGACTTCGAGCCCCGAGCCCGCGGCAGCGAAAGCGGCCGGAAAAATCCTCGCAGCCCGGGTCGACTCTCCCTGCGCCGGTTGGCCCTAGCCGGCCATCAGCGACCGTACGAAGCCGATCAGCCCGGTCTGGCGCTGGCGTTTCATCCGCTCGGCATGGAGGATTTCGGCGACCTTGGCGAAGCACGCCTCGACCTCGTCGTTGACCACCACGTAGTCGTAGGCGTCCCAGTGGCTGATCTCGGCGCGGGCGCGCTCCATGCGGCGTTCGATCACCTCGTCGCTGTCGGTCTTGCGCTCCTCGAGCCGGCGGCGCAGCTCAGCGATCCGCGGCGGGAGGATGAACACGCGGACGACGTCCTGCTGGTCCTTCTGGAACAGCTGCTGGGTGCCCTGCCAGTCGATGTCGAACAGGAAATCAACCCCCGAGCGCAGTCCGGCGCGGATATGCGCCTTGGGGGTGCCGTAGCAGTGGCCGAACACCGTCGCCCACTCGTAGAACTCGTCGGCGGCGACCATCCGGTCGAATTCGGCTTGGTCGACGAAGTGATAGTCGGCGCCGTCGACCTCGCCCTCGCGCGGCGGGCGGGTGGTGGCCGAAACCGACAGGCGCAGCTCGGGCTCGGCCTCGAGCAGCATCCGCGCGATCGTGGTCTTGCCCGCGCCCGAGGGCGAGGAGAGGATGAACATCAGCCCGCGGCGCTGGAGAGTATCGCTGCTCGGCGGGGAGGTGTCGGCCATGCGCGCTGATGGCGCAGTCGCCCAGCGCGGGTCAAGGGCGGCGGTAAGTGCGGGGGCCGGTCACGTCACGATGGGATCGGATTCCTTGCGTCCTTCGGCCGCCTGCTCGCGCACTTCGCGGGCGCCTTCGACCTCGGCGGTGGCTTGGCCCTTGCTGCGGTCGTAAAGCGTCTTGGCGAGCATCCCGCCGCCGATGACGATCGCGCCGGGGACCGAGCGCGTGGCGATGCGCGCCAAAACGGTGCCGACGATGGTCTGGGCCATCGACCGCCCTTTGACGATGTTCTTGGCCTTGTCCTTGGAATAGCGGGTGCCGAGGATCGTTCGCTCGACCGCGTGGCGCATGATCTGCCCGCCGCCGCGCAGGACGAGGTCGGTCAGCAGGAGGTTGGTCATCGGATTGGGGCTTATCCCCGCACTGCCGCTGATCGCGTCACCCGCTCTATCGAGCGCCCTGGCCACTTGCTTGCGGGGTTTTCTCGCCATGTCGGCCCTTTGTTGCGGGCGACGAAGCCGCGCGCTTACTTCTTGCGGCCGAAATCGACCGTGACGACGTTCGATCCGTCGTCCGCGCCTTCAACGCCGGCGCCCGCGCCCTGTTCCGGCGAGTCGTTCTCGGCATCGTCGTGCGGCTCGGGCGCGGTGCCGCCGGCGAGCGCCTGGAACTGGAGGCCGAAATCGACCGCCGGATCGACGAACGCGGTGATCGCGGCGTACGGCACGACCAGCTTGGCGGGAATCTGGTTGAAGCTCAGCCCGACCGAAAAGCCCTCATCGTCGACTTTCAAGTCCCAGAACTTGTTCTGGATGACGATCGTCATCTCGTCGGGGAATTTCTCGCGCAAATGCGGCGGCACGGTGACGCCGGCCGCGCCGGTCTTGAAGGTGATGTAGAAATGGTGCGCGCCGGGCAGTGTTCCGCCGGTGCGCTCGATCTGCCCGAGCACGCGCCCGACCACCGCGCGCAGCGCTTCCTGGACGATCTCGTCGTAGGGAATCAGGCTGTCGGGGGTCGTCTCGCTCATCGCGCTCACACCTGACGAGCGGGCGCGGGCCGGTCAAGGGGATTGCGGCGCGCCGCCCGCGCCCTATAGCGCGGCCCCATGCGCACCGGCAGGATTGTCCGCACCACGCACGAGACCGACATCCTCGTCGAGGTCAATCTCGACGGGACGGGCGCGTACGAGGTCTCGACCGGGATCGGCTTCCTCGACCACATGATCGAGCAGTTCGCGCGCCATTCGGCGATCGACCTGGTGTGCAAGGTCAAGGGCGACCTTCACGTCGACCAGCACCACACCACCGAGGATAGCGCGATCGCGATCGGCCAAGCGATCGCCCAGGCGCTCGGCGAGAAGCGCGGGATCGTGCGCTACGGCCACGCCTATTCGCCGATGGACGAAACACTGAGCCGCGTCGCGCTCGACTTGTCGGGGCGGCCGTGGCTGGTGTGGAACGCAAGCTTCAGCCAGCCGCGGCTCGGCGAGATGGACACCGAGCTGTTCGAGCACTGGTTCCATTCGATTGCGCAGGCCGCGGGCATCACGCTCCACGTCGAGCTGCTCTACGGCCAGAACAACCACCACATCATCGAGAGCGTGTTCAAGGGCTTCGCGCGGGCGATGCGCCAGGCGGTGGCGCTCGACCCGGTCAAGGGCGACGCGGTTCCTTCGACCAAAGGCATCCTCAATGGCTGAGGTGGTCGCGCTGGTCGATTACGGCGCGGGCAATCTCCAGTCGGTGCGGAACGCGCTGCTCACAGCCGGTGCCGAGCAGGTGGAAGTGACCGACGATCCCAATGTCGTCCGCGCTGCCGACCGGGTCGTGCTTCCCGGGGTCGGCGCGTTTGCGGCCTGCGCCAATGCATTGCGCGGCGTCCCGCATCTGGTCGAGGCGATGGAAGAGCGCGTGTTCGTCGGCGGCGCGCCGTTCCTCGGGATTTGCGTGGGGATGCAGCTCCTCGCGGGCCGCGGGGTCGAGCACGGGGTGACCGCCGGGCTCGGCTGGATCGCGGGCGAGGTGGTGGCGATTCTGCCCGCCGACAAGCGCATCAAGGTGCCGCACATGGGCTGGAACGACGTCGCCCCGACGCCGCATGCGGACGGCGCGATGCTGATCGAGCCGGGCGAGGCCTATTTTCTTCACTCGTACCACCTGGTGCCCGAGGACGGCCGCGACATCGCCGCGCTGACCGACCACGGGGGCGGGATCGTCGCCGCGGTGGCGCGCGACAACCTCCTCGGCGTCCAGTTCCACCCCGAGAAGAGCCAGGCGTACGGGCTGGCGCTGCTGGCGCGCTTCCTGGAGTGGAAGCCTTAGTGAGCGCTTTCGCGGTCGATCGGGTCGTCTTCACTCCGTTCGATGTCGACCTTGCGCGCTCGCCGCTCGCCGGGCGGCTCGACGCGGAGACCTACGTGCTCGGCGCGTTCAACCCGGGAATGACTCGGCTCGCCAACGGCAACCTGCTCCTGATGGTCCGCGTCGCCGAGGCGCTGCGCGAGCCGGTGCAGGGCGGCACGGTCCAGGCGATCCGCTGGGACGAGGACCGATATGTTCTCGATGGTTGGCCGCTCGAGCTCGCCGACACCGCCGACCCGCGCAAGTTCACGATTCCGGGCGGGCCTTGGAAAGTCATGGCGCTGACCTCGCTGTCGTGGCTGCTCCCGGTCGAGCTGTCGTCCGACGGGCTTGCGATCGTCGCGATCCACTACGCCAAAGCGATCGCTCCGGCGGGCCCTTGGCAATGCTACGGGATCGAGGACGCCCGGATCAGCCGGGTCGGCGAGCGCTATTGGATGACCACCTGCTCGGTCAGCCCCGAGCGCCATTCGACCACGCTATACAGCTCGGCGGATGCGCTCGACTGGAGCTTCGAGGGGATCGTACTCGATCACCAGAACAAGGACATGCTGATCTTCGAGGGGCTGGTGCGCGGCCAGTACTGGGCGCAGACCCGCCCGCTCGGCGACCTCTACTTCGCTTATCCGCCGGGCAGCGAATGGCGCGCGGGGCCCTCGATCAACCTCGCCACCTCGCCCGACGCGCTCCACTGGAAGCCGCACCTCAAGCCCGGCATCCGCCCGCACGCCGCCACCGCGCACACCGCGCGGATAGGGGGCGGGACGCCGCCGATCCTGGCCGACATCGCGGGCAAGCGCGGCTGGCTCAGCTTGTGGCACGGGGTCGAGCCCAAGGAGATCGTCGGCATCTATCGCACCTACTGGTCGCTGCTCGATCCCGACGATCCGGCCACGGTGCTGGCAACGAGCCACGAACCGCTGCTCGAGCCCGCGCCCGGGCTGACCGCGCCATACGAGGACCAGATGTACATGCGCGACGTGGTCTTCACCACCGGCATCGCCGATTCCGGCGACCACTTCGTCGTCGCCAGCGGCGAGGCCGACTTGTGCTGCCGGATCACGCACGTGCCCAAGGATGCTTTCGCCCCCGGTTGAGCGCTGCTAGCGCGGCGGAGCGATGATCGTGTTCCCCGCCATCGACCTCAAGGCCGGCCAAGTCGTGCGTCTCGCCGAAGGCGACATGGCGCGCGCCACCGTCTACGGCGACGACCCCGCCGCGCAGGCCGAAGCGTTCGCTGAAGCGGGCGCGCAGCACCTCCATGTGGTCGATCTCGACGGCGCGTTCGCCGGCGAGGCGCGCAACCGCGACGCGGTCGAGGCAATCGTCGCCGCGTTCCCCGGACACGTCCAGCTCGGCGGTGGCATTCGTGACGTCGATGCGGTCGAGGCGTGGTTCGAGCTCGGCGTGTCGCGGATCGTGATCGGCACCGCCGCGTTGACCGACCCGCAATTCGTCCGCGACGCGTCCGCGTCGTACCCCGGCGGGATCGTGGTCGCGGTCGACGCGCGCGACGGGATGGTCGCCTGCCACGGCTGGGCCGAGGTCTCCGGCGTTCCCGCGGCCGACCTCGCGCGCCGCTTCGAGGACGCCGGGGTCGCCGCGGTGCTGTTCACCGATATCGGCCGCGACGGGCTGCTCAAGGGCTGCAACATCGATGCGACGCTCGACCTCGCCCGCGCCACCGACCTGCCGGTGATCGCCAGCGGCGGGGTGAAGGGCCTCGATGATATCAGGATGCTGGCGCTGCACGCGGGCGCCAATGATGGGGGGGGCGGCATCGAAGGCGTGATCACCGGCCGGGCGCTCTACGACGGCCGGCTCGATCTCGCGGCGGCCCTGGCGATGGCGACGCGGTCATGACCGTCCGCGTCCGGGTCATACCGTGCCTCGACGTTGCCGACGGGCGGGTAGTCAAGGGCGTCAACTTCGTCGACCTGAAGGACGCCGGTGATCCGGTCGAGCAGGCGCGCGCTTACGATGCGGCCGGCGCGGACGAGCTGTGCTTCCTCGACATCTCGGCCAGCCACGAGGGCCGCGCGACGCTGCTCGACGTCGTCGCGCGCACCGCGGCTGTCTGCTTCATGCCGCTGAGCGTCGGCGGCGGGGTGCGCAGCGTCGAGGACGCGCGCGCGCTGCTGCTCGCCGGGGCGGACAAGGTCGCGGTCAACTCCGCCGCGGTGACGCGGCCCGAGCTGGTCGGCGAGATCGCGGAAAAATTCGGCAGCCAGTGCGTGGTCGCCTCGGTCGATGCGCGCAAGGTGAGCGACGAGAGGTGGGAAGTGTTCACGCACGGCGGGCGCCGGGCGACGGGCATCGACGCGGTCGCGCACGCGGTCCGCCTCGCCGGGCTGGGCGCGGGCGAGCTGCTCGTCACTTCGATGGACGGCGACGGCACGCAGGCCGGCTACGACCTCGCGCTGACCCGCGCGATCGCCGATCGCGTCTCGGTCCCGGTGATCGCCAGCGGCGGGGTGGGGACGCTCGATCACCTCGTCGCCGGGGTCTCCGAGGGCCACGCCAGCGCGGTGCTGGCCGCGTCGATCTTCCACTTCGGCACGCACACGATCGCCGAGGCGCATGCAGCGCTTCGGGCGGCGGGCTTGCCTGCGCGCGGTTAGCGTCGGGATAGCTTACATTTCCGCTTGAATCGCCAACGCGGTTAACCATCGCCTCGCGCCACCGCCGCGCCACCCGGCCCCGTGGCATGGCGCTTGCATTAATCTTTGCGAATCGGGGGCTTGGCGAGACATGCTGCGACGCGCCGCGTTAGCGAAAGGGGGAGTCGCCACCGCGCTGCTCGTCCTCGCCGCGCCCGCCGCCGCGCTGCCCAGCTTCGACGTGCCCGAGCCCTCCGACCCTTCGCTGTTCGCGCTCGGTGTGGTCGGGCTGCTCGTCGGCCGCTACGTCGCCGGCCGCAAGCCGCGACCATGAGCGTTACCAAAGCCGCCCGCCGGTTGTCTCCTATCCGGCGACGCGCCTAGCGGAAGAGGCGTCTCCGGCAGCGGGAGACGCCTCTTTCGCGACTTGACCCCCTCGGCTATCCCCGCCCGATGAGCGACATTCTCGCGCGCCTCGAAGCCACCATCCGCGCCCGGCGCGACGCCCACCCGGCGGAAAGTCATGTCGCACGGCTCCGATCGCAGGGGATCGCCAAGATCGCGCAAAAGCTCGGCGAGGAAGCGATTGAGACCGTCATCGCCGCGCTCGGCGACGACCGCCACGTGCTCACCGCCGAAGCCGCCGACCTGCTGTTCCATCTCCTCATCCTGCTCGACATCAAGGGCCTGACGCTCGCCGACGTCCTCGCCGAGCTCGAGCGCCGCGAGGGCGTCTCGGGGGTGGCCGAGAAAGCCGCCAGGAATCCTTGATGCCGATCGACGCGACGCTGCCTTACGACGACCAGAACGTCTTCGCGAAGATCCTTCGCGGCGAAATTCCGTGCCGCAAGGTCTACGAGGACGAGCATGCGCTGGCGTTCCACGACCTCCATCCGCAGGCCCCGATCCACGTCCTGGTGATCCCCACGGGTGCCTACGTCGGCTGGGACGATTTTTCCTCGCGCGCCAGCGAGGCGGAGATCGCCGGGTTCGTCCGCGCGGTCGGCCACATCGCGCGCGCGCAGGGGCTGGTCGAGCCGGGCTATCGCCTGCTGGTCAACCTCGGCGCGCACGGCGGGCAGGAAGTGCCGCACTTGCACGTCCACCTGTTCGGCGGTCGGGCGCTCGGCCCGATGGTGGCGCGCTAGAACGCTTCGCGGCTTGCCCCCGGAGTCGCCGGGCGTCTAAGGACGCGGCCGATGCCTGCTCGCGAGCCGACCCCCCAACCCCCTGGCGGCCGTTTCGACGGCCCGGTCCACTGGTTCCCGGTGCGCGTCTATTTCGAGGACACCGACCTGTCGGGCGTGGTCTATCACGCCAACTACTTGCGCTGGTTCGAGCGCGCGCGTTCCGACATGCTGCGCGCGCTCGGCATCCGCCAGCGCGACGCGCACGACGCGGGCGAGGGCGCCTACGCGGTCAGCGAGCTGTCGATCCGCTACGCCGCGCCGGCGCGGCTCGACGACGCGGTGCTGATCCGCTCGACCACCACCGAGGTCCGGGGCGCCTCGTGCCGCCTCGCGCAAAGCGCGTGGCGTGACGGCCAGTTGCTCGCTGAGGCAAACTTGCGCATCGCCTTCGTCTCGCCCCAGGGCCGCCCGCGGCGTCAGCCCGCGGCGTGGCTGGCGGCGATCGCCACGATCCATCAAGAAACCCCCGGAAAACCTATCGCCCCATGAACGTTCTCTCCGTCCTCTCTGCGGCCGCTTCGACCGCCACACCGACCCGGCTCGACCCCCTCCGACTGTTCCTCGACGCCGACATCGTCGTCCAGGCGGTGATGGCCGGGCTGCTCCTCGCCAGCGTCTGGGTGTGGACGATCATCGTCTCGTTCGCGCTGCGGATCGGGCGTGCGCGGCGGCGCTGCGCGGCGTTCGAGGCCGAGTTCTGGGAAGCGCGCGACATCGACGCGTTCTATAAGGAGCACGGGACACGCGACGTCGCCGCGGCGCGGGTGATCGGCGCGGGGCTGGGCGAATGGCGCCGTTCGACCCGCGGCGCGAAGGTCGACCGTGACGGCACCCGCCAGAGGCTCGCGCAGGCGATGGAGATGAGCGTCGCGCAGGAGACCGACAACCTCGCCGAGCGGCTCAACTTCCTCGCCACGGTCGGCTCGGTCGCGCCGTTCGTCGGGCTGTTCGGCACCGTGTGGGGGATCATGAACTCGTTCTTCATGATCGGCGCGCAGCAGAACTCGAGCCTCGCGGTGGTCGCGCCGGGAATCTCCGAGGCGCTGTTCGCCACCGCGATCGGGCTGTTCGCCGCGATCCCCGCGGTGATCGCCTACAACCGCTTCTCGCACCGGGTGAACGCGCTCGAGACCGAGCTGCACCGCTTCGCCGACCGTTTCCACGCGACGCTGAGCCGCGAGCTCGAGGCCGAATAGGCGATGGCGATGGGCCTTTCCCCGACCAACGCGCGCGGCCGGCGGCGCCACTCGGGCCGCGCCCCGATGGCCGAGATCAACGTCACCCCGCTGGTCGACGTGATGCTGGTCCTGCTGATCATCTTCATGGTCACCGCCCCGCTGCTGGTCGCGGGCGTGCCCGTCGAGCTTCCCGACAGCCGCGCCAAGGCGCTCGCCGAGAACGCCGACAAGGTCACGCTGAGCATCGACCGCTCGGGCACCGTGTTCATCGACGAGGACGCCGTCGCGTCGGGGGAACTCGCTGAGCGACTCGAAGCGCTCCGCTGCACGGGCGCTGGAGAAGCTCCGGTGATCACGCTGCGCGCCGATCGCGGGCTCGACTACGGGCGGGTGATGACGGTGATGGGTGAGCTCAACCGCGCCGGGTGCAACAGCGTCTCGTTGGTCACCCACGGTTCATCGCGCGAGCCATAGCCCGAAGCTCGGATGGCCTCGCACAATCCCCATCTGGGCCGGTTCAGCCCCGAGGAACGGATCGGGCTGATCGTGGCGATCGCCGCGCACGTCGGGCTGTTTGCGTGGCTTGCGCTCGACCCGCTCGGCCGCGACATCGAGCCCCCGCCCGAACGGATGACGGTGAGCTTCGCCGACGAGGTCGCGCTCGAGCCGACCTCGCCCGAGCCGCTGGCCGAAGCCGCGCCGGACCTCGCCCCGATGCGCGGCGAAACGCCACCCGCGCCAAAGCCCGCCGTCGTGCCGGAGCCCGCGCCGCGCGCTGCGTCGAGCCCGCTGCCGCGCCCGTCGGCCAAGCCCGCGCCCGCCGCGGAGCGCCGCCGTCCCGATGCGAAGGCGGGTGCCAGCCGGGTCGGCAGCGACTTCCTCAAGGGATTGCCCGGCGGCCAATCCGCCGGCGCGGCGACCAATCCGCCTGCGGCGAAGGCGGGGCCGCAAGTCGCCGCGTCGCTGTCGCAGGCCATCGCACGCCAGTTGAAGCCCAACTGGGTCGCACCGCAAGGTGCCGAGGCCGACCGGCTGGTGACCGTGCTGGCGTGGGACCTGACGCGCGACGGCAGCCTCTCCGGGCGGCCGCGCGTGGTCAGCCCGTCGGGGGTGACCGACGCCAACCGCGCGCAGCAGGCGCGCCACGCCGAGCAG
>DATLDS010000085.1:0-8589 GCA_035525735.1 Novosphingobium sp. | reverse complement strand
CAAGCCCGAGCGCGCCGAGCGTTGGCTGTTCGCGCGGCTGCCCGAATGGGAGGAAGCGCCCGAACGCCCCCAGCCCGCGCAGATTTCGCTCGGCAGCGAGGAGATCGAGGCCCGGCTCGCCCGCCTGCTCGGGCGCGATGCCGAGGAGCGCCCCGGCCAGCGCGACTACGCCCGCGCCGCGGCCAGCGTGTTCGCCCCCAGAGGCCGCGAACGCGTACCCAACGTGCTGCTCGCGCAGGCAGGAACCGGGGTCGGCAAGACGCTCGGCTACCTCGCTCCCGCCTCGCTGTGGAGTGAGAAGGCGCAGGGTTGGGTCTGGGTCAGCACTTTCACGAAGGCCCTCCAACGCCAGCTCCGCCGCGAGAGCGCGCTCGCCTTCCCCCAGGGCGAGGCCGCCAAACCGCGCGTCGTGGTGCGCAAGGGGCGCGAGAACTATCTGTGCCTGCTCAACCTAGAGGACGCGCTCCAGGGCGGGTTCGGCGGGCGCGCCGCGGTGCTGGCGCAGCTCGTGGCGCGGTGGGCGGCGTACAGTCAGGACGGCGACATGATCGGCGGCGACATGCCCGGCTGGCTCGCCACGCTGTTCCGCCAGCGCGGGGTCGCGGCGCTGACCGACCGGCGCGGCGAATGCGTCTATGCCGGGTGCCCGCATTACCGCAAATGCTTCATCGAGCGCTCGGTGCGGGCGAGCGCGGCGGCCGACCTGGTCATCGCCAACCATGCGCTGGTGATGGTCAACGCGGCGCGCGCCCGCGATCCCCACAACCGCCCGACGCGGATTGTGTTCGACGAGGGGCATCACGTGTTCGACGCGGCCGATTCGACGTTCGCCGCGGCGCTCACCGGGGCCGAGACGATCGAGCTCAGACGCTGGGTGATGGGACCGGAGGGCGGGCGCAGCGCCAGTGGAGGAAAAGGGGGCCGCCGGCGCGGGTTGTCGGCCCGGCTCGCCGAGATCGCGAGCTACGACGACGAAGCCGGCCGCGCGATTTCGCAGGCGTGCGAGGCGGCCGAGGCGTTGCCGAGCGACGGCTGGCTCGCGCGGCTCCACGACGGACTGCCCTCTGGCCCGCTCGAGGACTTGCTCGCCGCGGTGCGCGCGCTGGTTCACGCCCGCGACGAGAGCGGCGGGCAGGAAGCGGGCTATGGGCTCGAGACCGAGGCGGCGCAGCTAGACGGCGGCTTCGTTGAGCTCGCCGGGCGCGCGCAAGCCGCGCTCGAGGCGATCCGCAGCCCCCTGACCCGCCTCGCGCTGCGGCTCGAGGCGCTGCTCGAGGAGCCGCCCGACTGGCTCGACGCCGCGGGGCGCGCGCGGATCGAGGGCGCGCGCGGCGCGATCGGCTGGCGCTCGGACCTGCTCGCGGCGTGGATTGCGCTGCTCGCTCGGCTCGGCGGGCCGGCCGACCCCGAGTTCGTCGATTGGCTCGCGGTCGAGCGCAGCGAGGGGCGCGAGTTCGATGTCGGGCTCCATCGCCGCTGGCTCGATCCGATGAAGCCGTTCGCGCACACGGTGCTCGCGCCCGCGCACGGGGTGATGATGACGAGCGCGACGCTGATGGAGGGGAGCGGATGGGACGGCGCGGTGACGCGCAGCGGTGCGCCGCACCTCGGCATCGCGCCGCGCCTCGCCGAAGCCGCCAGCCCGTTCGACTACGCGACGCAGGCCGAGGTTCTGATCGTCACCGACGTGCCCAAGGGCGACATTCCGCAGCTCGCCGCCGCCTATGGCCGGCTGATCGAGGCGGCGGGCGGCGGGGTGCTCGGGCTGTTCACCGCGATCCGCCGACTGCGCGCGGTCTATGGCCGGATCGCCGACCGTCTGGCGCGCGGCGGGTTGCCGCTTTACGCCCAGCACGTCGATCCGATCGACACCGGGACGCTGGTCGACATCTTTCGCGACGACTCGCGCGCGAGCCTGCTCGGCACGGACGCCCTCAGGGACGGGGTCGACGTCCCCGGCCACTCGCTGCGGCTGGTGGTGATGGAGCAGGTGCCGTGGCCCAAGCCCTCGATCCTTCACCGGGCGCGGCGGCTGGCGGGCGGCGGCTCGGCTTACGACGACCGGATCATCCGCGCCCGGCTCGCCCAGGCGTTCGGTCGGCTGATCCGCACGCGTGACGATCGCGGCCATTTCGTGGTGCTCTCGGCGGCGTTCCCCTCGCGTTTGCTGAGCGCGTTTCCGCCCGGCACGCCGGTCCGCCGGGTGACGCTCGACGAGGCTTTACAAAGCGTGGCGGCGGGTGTTTCTGAGCCGGTCGCGACGGCGGAGGAGGCTGGATACTCTTGAAAACGCTCGGCCTGTTCCGCCACGCCAAGTCGGGCTGGGCCGATCCGCGCGCGCGCGATTTCGACCGTCCGCTTAACGAGCGCGGCGAGAAGGGCGCAGTTCTGATGGGCCGCCATATTCGCGACACCGGTTTCCGCTTCGACCGCGTCCTCGCCAGCCCCGCGCTGCGGGTGACCGAGACGATCGAGCTCGCCAGCAAGGCGTTCGGGCGCAGCTTCCCGGTCGAGTGGGACCGGCGCATCTACCTCGCCAGCTCGGCGACGTTGATCGACCTGCTGCGCGATCTCGAAGGCGAGCCCAGCGCCGTGCTGATGGTCGGCCACAACCCCGGGCTCGAGGACGTGATCTTCGATCTGGTTCCCGACGACGGCTCGTCGCCGCTGCGCGACGAGGTCGAGGTCAAGTTTCCCACCGCGAGCTTCGCGGTGCTCGAGCTCGACATCGCACGCTGGGCTGATCTCGCCGAAGGCCGCGCGCGGCTGACCGCGCTCACCCGCCCGCGCGACCTCGACCCCACGCTCGGCCCGGAGCTGGTCGGCTGAGCCAAGCGATGTGGCACTTCGCGATCGACCGCGGGGGGACGTTTACCGACGTCGTCGCGCGCTCGGACGCGGGCGAGCTGCGCGTGGTCAAGCTGCTGTCGGAAAACCCGGCGCATTACCCCGACGCGGCGCTCGAAGGCATCCGCCGCGTTCTCGCCGAACACGGCGGAAAGCTCGGCGACGTCCGGATGGGGACGACGGTCGCCACCAACGCCCTGCTCGTGCGCAAGGGCGAGCGGTGCGCGCTGGCGATCACCCGCGGCTTCGGCGACGCGTTGCGGATCGGCACGCAGGCGCGGCCCGAGATTTTCGCGCGGCACATCGTCCTGCCGAGCCAGCTTTACGAGGCGGTCGCCGAGATCGACGAGCGCGTGGCGGTCGGGGGCGAGGTTCTCCGTCCGCTCGACGAGGCGCAAGCACGCGACGCGCTGAGCGCCATCCGCGCGGCGGAGATCGACGCACTGGCGATCGTCCTCATGCACGGCTGGCGGCACATCGCTCACGAGGCGCGGCTCGCCGCCATCGCCCGCGAGCTCGGTTTCGCGCAAATCTCGGTCAGCCACGAGGTCGCGCCGCTGATCAAGCTGATCGGGCGCGGCGACACCACCGTAGTCGACGCTTACCTGTCGCCCGTTCTGCGGCGCTATGTCGAGCGGGTTCGCTCGGGAATCGATGCCGGAACCTCGCTCCAGTTCATGCAATCCAATGGCGGGCTGACCGAGGCGCGCGCGTTCCGCGGCAAGGACGCGGTGCTGTCCGGCCCAGCGGGCGGCGTGGTGGGGATGGTCGCGGCGAGCGCGGCGCATTTCGCCGAGGGCGAGCCGGTGCGGTTGATCGGCTTCGACATGGGCGGCACCTCCACCGATGTCTCGCACTACGCCGGCGCCTACGAGCTCGCCGACGAAAGCGTGGTCGCAGGGGTCCGCCTGCGCGCGCCGATGATGCAGATCCACACCGTCGCCGCGGGGGGCGGCTCGATCTGCCGCTTCGACGGGATGCGGCTGCGCGTCGGGCCCGAAAGCGCGGGCGCCGATCCGGGGCCGGCGTGCTACGGCAAGCGCGGTCCGCTGACGATCACCGATTGCAATCTCGTCCTCGGGCGGATCGACCCGGCGCACTTTCCGCAGACCTTCGGGCCCGACGGCAAGGCGCCGCTCGACGTGGCGGCGGCGCGGGCGCGACTCGATGCGGTGGCCGCCGAGGCGGAACTCGAGCCCGACGCGCTGGCGCGCGGTTTCTTGCGGATCGCGGTCGAGGCGATGGCGCACGCGATCCGCAAGATCTCGATCCGGCGAGGCCATGACGTTACCCGCTACACGCTCGCCTGCTTCGGCGGCGCGGGCGGCCAGCACGCCTGCGCGGTCGCCGACGCGCTGGGGATCGAGCGCATCCTGGTCCACCCGCTTGCCGGGGTGCTCTCCGCCCACGGCATCGGCCTCGCCCCGGTCAAGGCGATCCGCGAGCAAAGCTGGCTGCGGCCGATGAGCGACGATTTCGATGCGCCGATCGCCCAGCTCGAAAGCGCCGCGCGCGAGGCGCTCGAGGCGCAAGGCGTTGGCGGGATCGCACTCGAGCGGCGCGCCCGGCTGCGCTTGCCGGGCAGCGACACGACGATTGAGATGGCGCTCGAACCGCGCGAAACGCTGGGTGCGAGGTTCGCCGAGGCGCACCGCAAGCGCTTCGGTTACGCCGCCGAGGACGAGCCGATCATCGACGCGCTGATCGTCGAGGCCAGTTCCTCCCCGGAACGGGGAGGGGGACCGCTGAAAGCGGTGGAGGGCACTCGCCTCGTCGACGCAGCCGCGCACCCGGAGGAGGATCCCCTCCACCATACTGCGCATGGTTCCCCTCCCCGTCCCGGGGAGGAACGCATCGGCCCCTCGTTGATCGCCGAGCCGACTTCGACGACCGTGGTCGATACGGGCTGGCGCGCGATCCGGGCGGACGATGGCAGCCTGGTGCTGACCCGAGTCTCTCCCCCCGAACGCGCGCACGCCGCGGGAACCCGCGTCGATCCGATCACGCTCGAGATCTTCAACAACCTGTTCATGGCGATCGCCGAGGACATGGGGACCGCGCTTCAGGCCACCGCGACCTCGGTCAACATCAAGGAGCGGCTCGACTTCAGCTGCGCGCTGTTCGACGCCGAGGGCGCGCTGATCGCCAACGCGCCGCACATCCCCGTGCATCTCGGATCGATGGGAGAAAGCATTCGCACGATATTGAATAATCGCGGCAATCGTGCCGACGGACGAGGCCTGCGGCGCGGCGATGCCTATGTCCTTAACGATCCCTACCGCGGCGGCACGCACCTACCCGACATCACCGTAATCGTGCCGGTGTTCTACGACGGCAGCGAAGCGCCCGACGCGTTCGTCGCCGCGCGCGGGCACCACGCCGACATCGGCGGGATCGCGCCGGGCTCGATGCCGCCCGACAGCACCACGATCGATCAGGAGGGCGTGCTCATCGACGACGTGCTGATGGTCGACGAAGGGCATTTCCGCGAGGCCGAAATCCGCGCTTTGCTGGGCTCGGGCCCGCACCCGGCGCGCAATCCCGACCGCAATCTGGCCGATCTGCGCGCCCAGCTCGCCGCCTGCACGCGCGGCGCGGAGATGCTCGCGGCGACGGCGCGCGACTACGGGGCCGAGGTGGTCGCGGCCTATATGCGCCATGTCCTCGCCAACGCCGAGGAGGCGGTGCGGCGATTGCTCGACCGGCTCGACCATGGCGCCTTCACCTATGACATGGACAACGGCGCACAAGTCTCTGTTTCAATTGCGATCGACCGCAAGGCAAGATCGGCGGTTTTCGACTTCGCGGGGACCTCGCCGCAGCTCGCCGACAACTTCAACGCGCCGCGCTCGATCGCCCGCGCGGCGGCGCTTTACGTCGTGCGGACGCTGGTCGACGACGCGATCCCGATGAACGACGGCTGCCTTCGGCCGGTCGAATTGCGCATTCCGGCCGGCTCGATGCTGTCCCCCGACTGGCCCGCGGCGGTCGTCGCGGGCAATGTCGAGACCAGCCAGGTGGTCACCGATTGTCTTTTCGCCGCGACCGGCCGCCTCGCGCCGAGCCAGGGGACGATGAACAATTTCACCTTCGGCAACGAGCGTCATCAGTATTACGAGACGATCGCCGGGGGCTCGGGCGCGGGGCCCGACCACGAGGGGACCAGCGGGGTGCAGACGCACATGACCAACAGCCGCCTGACCGATCCCGAAATCCTCGAGAGCCGGCTGCCGGTGCGGCTCGACGCGTTCGCGATCCGGCCCCACTCGGGCGGCGCGGGCGCGCATCGCGGCGGCGACGGGCTGGTGCGGCGGGTGACCTTCCTCGAGCCGATGCGCGCCAACATTCTGGCCAATCGACGCCGCGTCCCCCCGCGCGGGATTTGCGGCGGCGGGGACGCCGCGCCGGGCCGCAACTGGGTCGAGCGCGCCGACGGGTCGATCGAACAGCTGTCCGCAACCGCCTCGGCCGAAATGGGCGTCGGCGACGCGTTCGTGATCGAAACGCCGGGCGGCGGCGGGTGGGGGGCGCCGTGACTTACCTCCCGCTCCTCGGCATCCTGATCGTCGTCGCGGGGTTCGCGTTGCGGCTCAACCCGATGCTGGTCGTCACCTTTGCGGGGCTCGCCACCGGGCTGCTCGCGGGGATGAGCCTGCCCGAGGTGATCGCCGCGTTCGGCAAGGCGTTCAACGACGCGCGGATCATCGCGATCGTGTGGATCGTCCTGCCCGTCATCGGCCTGCTCGAGCGCCACGGGCTCCAGCAACGCGCCGCCGCGCTGATCCGCGGGCTTCGCGGGGCGACCACGGGCAAACTGCTGCTCGGCTACCTCGCCTATCGCCAGGTGACCGCGGCGATCGGGCTCCATTCGACCGCGGGCCAGGCGCAGACGGTGCGCCCGCTGGTCGCGCCGATGGCGGTCGCCGCGGCCGGGGCAGTCGACGACACCGAGGCCGAACGCATCAAGGCGATGGCCGCGGCGACCGACAACATCGGGCTGTTCTTCGGCGAGGACGTGTTCTTTGCAATCGGCTCGATCGTGCTGATCCAGCAGGTGCTCGCGACTTACGGCCACGATCTCGCCCCGCTCGAGCTGGCGCTGTGGGCGATCCCCAGCGCGGTTGCCGCGTTCGTCGTCCATGGCGCGCGCCTGCTGTGGTTCGACCGCAAGCGATCCCCCCCGAGCTTGCCTCGGGGAGGTGGCAGTCGCGCAGCGACTGTCGTAGGGGCCCCTCCACCCCTCGCCTCCGGCGAGCGGTCCCCCTCCCCGAGCAAGCTCGGGGAGGATTTATGATCACGCTCGGCTGGCTCTATCCGCTGGTCGGCTTGCTGTTCGCCGCGGTGGCGCTGCGCTCGGCGCTCGACCGCGCCAACGTCAAGCGCCTCGGCAACGCCGCGTTCTGGGGGCTGATGGCGGTGAGCCTGCTGGCGGGCGATGCGATCGGCGATTTCGCCAACGGGCTGATCGTGCTCGCGCTGGCCGGCCTCGCCGGGTTCGGTCAGGTCGGCCGCGGCGCGCCCGCGACGACGAACGAGACCGCAAGGGTCGCCTGGTCCGAGCGGCTCGGCAACCGGCTGTTCGTGCCCGCGCTGATCATCCCGCTGATCGCGCTGATCGGCACGCTCGCTTACAACTACACCCCGCTCGGCGCGGCGGGATGGATCGAGCCCAAGCGCGAGACGTACGTGTTCCTCGTGCTTGGCGTGCTGCTCGCGCTCGCCGCGATCTTCGCGTGGCTGCGCCCGCCCGCGCTCGCCCCGGTCGAGGACGGCCGTCGTCTGCTCGACGCGATCGGCTGGGCGGCGGTGCTGCCGCAGATGCTCGCCGCGTTGGGCGCGGTGTTCGCCATCGCCGGGGTCGGTGATGCGGTCGGCGCAATCGCCCGCACGGCGATCCCCGAGGGTAGCGTGGTGCTGACCGTCGCGGTGTTCGCGCTGGGCATGGCGGCGTTCACGATGGTCATGGGCAACGCGTTCGCCGCGTTTCCGGTGATGGCGGCGGCGATCGGCGTGCCGCTGCTGATCGACGATTACGGCGGCGATCCCGCGGTGATCGGCGCGGTGGGGATGCTCGCGGGCTTCTGCGGCACGTTGATGACCCCGATGGCGGCGAATTTCAACCTGGTCCCCGCCGCGCTGCTCGAGCTCAAGGACCCATACGCGGTGATCAAGGCGCAAGTCCCGACCGCGCTGGTGCTGCTCGCCGCGAACGTCGCGATCCTCGCGGTGGCGGGGTTCCGGTGAGGCTCGACGCGGCGCTCGGCGGCCACATGGCGCGGATCGCGCTCGGCCATGTCGCGCGCGAATATCCGCACAAGCTCGACCACGTGATGGCTGCGGATGACGACGCGCGCACCCCACGGAATCTGCATCCGGCGTTCTTCGGCAGCTTCGACTGGCACTCGTGCGTGCACGGCTGGTGGACGTTGCTGACGCTGCGCCGGCTGTTTCCGGACCTCGCCGAAGCCGCCGGGATCGCGTCGCTGGCCGACGCGACCTTCACTGAGAAAAAGCTCGGCGCCGAGCTCGGCTACCTCGACCGGCCGCACTCGACCGGGTTCGAGCGGCCTTATGGCTGGGCATGGCTGCTCGCGCTGCACCTCGAGGCGACGCGCCACGACGCGCCGTGGAGCGAGCGGCTGGCCCCTCTGGCTCGAGCCTTCGCGGCGCGATTTCATCGATACCTCGCAATCCTCACTTACCCGATCCGCACCGGCACGCACGGCAACAGCGCGTTCGCGT
>DATLDS010000082.1:0-4771 GCA_035525735.1 Novosphingobium sp. | reverse complement strand
CCCTCGTGGTCGTCGTCGGCGGCGGCGCGGAGTACGTCGTCGCGGCTCATCATCGGGAACGACAGCACATTGGTGGCTGCGTCCTTGGCGCGCCACTGCTTGTTGAGCGCCTGGACCTCGGCGTCGTCGGCGAAGACCAGGCTGACCAGCAGGTTGTCGTGCGCCAGCTCGGGCGCGGCCTGCGCGGCGGCTCGTGCGGCCCGCGCCGCGAGCGCCTCCCAGTCGACATCCTGGCCCCAGCACGGGTCGACATCGAGCTCGAGCGTGGGGGCGGTCAAGCGTCCGGCCCCTCATACGCCTCGACGATCCGCCCGACGATCGGGTGGCGGACGACGTCGGCGCGGGTGAAGCGCACGGTGGCGATGCCTTCGAGGCCCTCGACCCGGCGCACCGCGTCGGCGAGGCCCGATTGCGCGTCGCCGCCGGGGATGTCGACCTGGCGCGGATCGCCGCAGATCACCATCCGGCTGTTCTGGCCGAACCGGGTGAGGAACATCTTCATTTGCGCGGGCGTGGTGTTCTGCGCCTCGTCGAGGATCACGAACGCATCGGCCAGCGTGCGCCCGCGCATGAACGCGATCGGCGCGATCTCGATCTCGCCGCTGGCGATGCGACGCTCGACCTGCTCGGGCGGCATGCAGTCGTACAGCGCGTCGTACAGCGGGCGGAGATACGGATCGACCTTCTCCTTCATGTCGCCGGGGAGGAAGCCGAGCCGCTCGCCCGCCTCGACCGCGGGGCGCGACAGGATCAGCCGCTGGACGCTGCCGGTGATCAGCTGGCTGACCGCTTGCGCCACCGCGAGGTAGGTCTTGCCGGTGCCCGCGGGACCAAGCGCGAAGATCATGTCGTGACTGCTGAGCGCGCGCATATAGTCGATCTGGGTGGCCGAACGCGGGACGATCGTCTTGCGCCGCGTGCGGATCATGATCGGCGGCGTGTCGCCGGTGCCGGTGACGATCCCCTCGAGCGTGGGCTCCGAGCTCATCGCGATCAGCGCCTCGACCGCGCCGGCGTCGACCTCCTGCCCGCCGAGCAGCCGCTGGTGCATGCCCTTGAGCACGTCGCGCGCCCGCGCGACCGAATCCTCGCCGCCCTCGATCTGCACTTTATTGCCGCGCGCGCCGATATAGACCCCGAGGCGGTTCTCGATCTGGACGAGGTTGGCGTCGAACTGGCCGAACAGCGGGGCGAGGACGCCCGGCTCGTCGAATTCGATCTCCGCCCGGGCGCGGCGCGCCGCATCCTGGCGGGTTTGCGCCGGTTCGTAGGCGCGGGCGGGTTTGCGGGCCATTCAATCCTTTCGCGTCGCTTGCCGAGAACTTCTAGGGCAGCGAACGCCGGTGACAAGGCGAGCAGGCAACCTGACGGTGAAAAACCCTCGAGCAAGGCACAGTTCCCGCGCGACGACGCTCGTCGAGCCCCGGCGCCGCTCGTCGACCCCGGGTTGACCGACCGAGGCCACGGTTCGAAGGGAAGGCGGCACTCGCCCCGCGACGGAAGGCTTTTTTCATGACTTGTCACAAACTTGCGCTGATCGTGGCGACGCTGCTGGGCTCGCTCGCCGCCGCCCCGGGGGTATTCGCGCAGGACAGCGGTGCGATCGTCGTCGAGGGGGACCGCCAACGCGAGGCCGAGATCGTCCGCGACCTCGCGCACGACCTCACCCGGCCCCCGCCGGTCGACAAGCCCGTGCCCAAGTTCATGGAGCCCGTCTGCCTCGGCGCGTTCGGGATCGAGGCGGGCTATGGCGCAGCGCTGGTCGACCGGATCGCCGACAACGCGCGCGAGGTCGGCGCGCCGGTCGGCAAGCCGGGCTGCCGGCCCAACGTCATCGTCGCGTTCGTCGAGGACGGCGACCGTGCGATCCGGGCCTTGAAAAAGGCGCGCCCCGGGGTGTTCGGCGACCTCACCGATTACCAGATCAAGCAGGCGATGAACGAGGACGGGCCGGTGCGGGTGTGGACCCCGGTCGAGACCCGCGACAGCTTCGGCCGATCGATGGCGCTGTCGACCGACGAGGAATACACGACCAACAAACTGATCAGCGGATCGCACATCGCGGTGCCGGTGCAGGCGGCAATGACCGCCGCGGTGGTGCTGATCTCGCGCCGGGTCGTGCCGGGAAAGACGATCCGGCAGCTTGCCGACTACGCCACGATGCGCGCGCTCGCCGCGACACGGCCGACCGGCGAAGGCGCCGGGTCCGGCCCGCGCACGATCCTCGCGCTGTTCGACGCCGGCGACGCCGCGGCCGACGGCCTGACCGGGTTCGACCGCGCGTACCTCAAGGCGCTCTACACTTCGTCGCGCGGCGAGCGGGCGAGCACTTTGGCGAGCGCGGTGGCCTCGCGCTATTTCAGCGAGCGCCAGAACAAGGCCGAACGCTGAGCGTTACTTGGGCCGGTCGCGGCGCAGATTGTCGCCGGCCAGCCAATGCCCGTCCCCGGCCAGCAGCAGCTCGCCGTTGGGCCCCGAGACGGTCGAGAGCGTGCCGGCGAAGCGCCCCAAGTCGCGCATCCGGGCCTCGGCTTGAACACCATGCGCAACGTGCCCGGCGCTTGCCGGTACGTTCCGCCGACAGGCTTGGCGCAGACGTTCGTCAGGGTGACGGTCGAGCCCGCGAAACTCAGCGACGGCGCCGGTCGGCGATTGAGCGGATCGCCATCGATCAGATGCATTTCGAAGCGCTGCCCGGAGAGATGCGTGCCTTGCCACGCTTCCGGCGCATCGCGCACCGCGGGTTGCCCGTCGTCGCGGACCAGGCGCAGGGTGCCCCGCGCCACTCAGTATCACCGCCTCGCCGTCGCGGCGGATCGTCGGCGAGGCGCGGAACAGCGCGTCGATCGCCGCCTCCTGCGCGCCCAGCGCGCCTCCGCACGCCATTTGCGTCTGCGCGCCCGGAGAGGTGTAGAGCCGCCCGCCTCTCTCGGCCTTCAACCCGCCCATGAAGTTGCAGCCCGAAGTGCCGCCATAGCTGCGCGCTCCGAATGCGAAGCGCGGGGTGCGCGGCTTTCCGGCGTCTTCCTCGACAAACGACGGAGCGCGTCCGTCGACCGCGACCACGCGGTAATTGCCGGCGAGCGAAGCGGGCGCTTCGGCCGGCGGCGAGGCGGCGACGCAGCCCGTCAGGACGAGCGTGGATATCGAGCGGAGAAACGCGCGGGGCATCTGCGACACCATGCCCCCGCCGCGGTGAACCGAAGCTTGCGCTAAGCTAACGCGGCGACTCGCGGCAGGCCCGCCAGCGAATTCGGCCCGGCTTCGACCAGCTCCACGCAGAGAAGATCGCCGATCGCCGCCGCGCCTTCGAAGTGGACCGATTGCAACCAGGGCGACTTGCCCAGCCACTGGCCGGGCCTGCGCCCCGGTCGGTCGACCAGCACGTCGCAAACCTGCCCGACGCTGGCGCGGTTGAAGGCGAGGCTGCTGCGCTGGAGCGCGGCCTGCAAGGTCTGGAGCCGCTCGTCCATCACTTCGAGCGCGACCTGGCCGTCCATCGTCGCGGCGGGCGTGCCGGGGCGCGCGCTGTACTTGAAGCTGAACGCCTGGGCGTAACCGGCGGCTTCGACCAGCTCGAGCGTCGACCTGAAGTCCGCTTCAGCTTCTCCCGGAAAGCCGACGATGAAGTCGCCCGAGAGCGCGATGTCGGGCCGCGCGGCGCGCACCCGCTCGATCGTTTTCAGATACGAATCAACGCTGTGGCTGCGGTTCATCGCCTTGAGGATGCGGTCGCTGCCTGATTGCACCGGCAAGTGGAGGAACGGCATGAGCTTGGGAATCTCGCCGTGCGCGGCGATCAGCGCGTCGCTCATGTCGGCGGGATGGCTAGTGGTGTAGCGGATCCGCGCCAGCGCGGGAATCGCGGCGAGCGCGCGGATCAGCCCGTCCAGCCCGACAGCGCGGCCCTTCGCGTCGATTCCGGCCCAGGCGTTGACGTTTTGCCCGAGCAGCGTGATCTCGCGCGCCCCGGCTTCGACCAGCCGCTCGGCTTCATCGACCAGGTCATTGAACGGGCGAGAGATTTCGGCGCCGCGCGTGTACGGCACGACGCAGTAGGTGCAGAACTTGTCGCAACCTTCCTGGACAGTGAGAAACGCGCTCGGCCCGCTCTTGCGCCGGTGCGGGAGCGCGGCGAACTTGGTCTCGGCGGGCATGTCGGTGTCGGTCGCGCGGCCGCCCGCGGCGGCTTCGGCGATCAATTCGGGCAGGCGGTGGTAAGCCTGCGGGCCGACCACCACGCGCACGCTCGGCGCGCGCGCCATGATCTCGGCGCCCTCGGCCTGCGCGACGCAGCCGGCGACCGCGATCAGCGGAACCGAGCCGTCGTCGCGGCGCAAGCGGCCGATGTCCGAATAGACTTTCTCCGCCGCTTTCTCGCGGATGTGGCAGGTGTTGAGCACGACGAGATCGGCCTCGTCGCGGGTGCCGGCCGCGGTCATCCCTTGCGCGGCGAGCAACTCGGCCATCCGCTCGCCGTCGTAGACGTTCATCTGGCAGCCGAAGCTCTTGACGTGGAAGGTTTTGGGGGCGGGCATCGCGGGGCGCGGTTACCCCAAGGGCGGGTCTATTGCAAAGCGCGCATGGCCGCATCGATCCGCTCGCGCGCGGTTGCCGCAATCGCTTTGCGGTCGCCGACTCTGACCGGGTCGAACGGTTCGAGGAAGTGCAGAGTGGCGGCGAACGGCCGGCGCCGCGCCAGCACCTTGACGAAGTTCGCCACCCCGTGCTCGTCGCCGACCCAGGCCAGCGCGGCGGCCTCGCCGCCGTA
>DATLDS010000079.1:0-4181 GCA_035525735.1 Novosphingobium sp. | reverse complement strand
ACTGCCTCCAGACCAAGGGCGCGGCGATGCTCGAGATGAAGGTCCGCGAGGTGATGACCGCGCCGGCGATCACGATCGACCCGGCGACGCGGGTCGACGAGGCGCTCGGCCTCATGACCCGCCGCCGCTTCCGCCACCTGCCCGTCGTCGCCGACGGGCGGATGGTCGGCTTCGTCTCGATCGGCGACCTGGTCAAATACCGCATCGACCGGATCGAGGCCGAAGCCGAGGCGATGCGCAGCTATATCCAGACCGCCTGAGAAGGGGCCCGCCCGTGCTGACCTACTACACCAACCCGCAATCGCGCGGCCAGATCCCGCACTGGATGCTCGAGGAAGTCGGGCAGCCATACGCGACCGAGGTCGTCGCCTACGACAAGATAGGCGACGCCGCCTATCGCGCGGTCAACCCGATGGCCAAAGTCCCGGCGCTTGTCGATGACGGCAAAGTGGTGACCGAATGTGCGGCGATCGTCGCCTATCTCGCCGAGCGATTTCTCGAGGCCGGCCTTGCGCCGACGCCCGACGAGCGCGCCGACTATTACCGCTGGCTGTTCTTCACCGCCGGGCCGCTCGAGCAGGCGGTGATCTCGAAGGCGATGGGCTGGACGATCGACGATCCGGCGCGCGGGCGGATGCTCGGCTTCGGCGACTTCGAGCGGCCACTCAACGTGCTGAGCGAGCACCTCGCCGGGCGCGACTACGTCTGCGGCGCGCGCTTCACCGCCGCCGACGTCTATGTCGGCAGCCAGGTCGATTGGGGGCTGCAATTCGGCACGTTCCCCGCGACGCGTGCGTTCACCGCTTACGCCGAGCGGCTGCGCGAGCGCCCCGCCTACAAGCGCTGCAAGGCGATCAACGCCGAGCTGATGCAGGCCGCGGCCTGAGCAAGTGGCTTGAGCGAGGCTCCCTCAATCCCTACCTTGTCGGCCATGGACGTTCCCGCGATCACCCTGGCGCCCCCCATTCTTTCAGCGAGCGCCGCGCGGCGCATCGCCGCGATCGCCGGCAAGCAGGGCAGGCCGCCGGTGCTGCGGCTTTCGGTCGAGGGCGGCGGGTGCTCGGGCTTTACGTACAAGTTCGGGCTCGACGAGGCGCCCGCGGGCGACGACACCGTCGCCGAGACCGACGGGGTGCTGCTGCTGGTCGACCCGGTCAGCCTCGATCTGGTCTCGGGCTGCACCGTCGACTTCGTCGAATCGCTCGGGGGATCGGCGTTCCAGGTGAGCAATCCCAACGCGGCGAGCGGCTGCGGTTGCGGCTCGAGCTTCTCGGTCTAACCCATTTCGTCATTGCGAGGAGCGCAGCGACGAAGCAATCCAGGGCGTCTCACGTGAAGCTCCGGATTGCTTCGCTACGCTCGCAATGACGAGGTTCGGGTGAGAATCGCTTCGTTCAACATCAACGGGATCAAGGCGCGGATGCCGCGGCTGCTCGAGTGGCTCGAGGAGACCCGCCCCGCCGTCGCCTGCCTCCAAGAGGTCAAGAGCCAGGACGAGAATTTCCCCGTCGCCGAGTTCGAGGCGATCGGCTATCACGCGATCTGGCACGGCCAGAAGGGCTTCAACGGCGTCGCCATCCTCGCCGACGGCGTCGCCCCGGTCGAGGCGCACCGCGGGCTCCCCGGCGACCCGACCGACGAGCACGCGCGCTACATCGAGGCCGACGTCTTCGGGGTGCGGGTCGCCTGCATCTACCTGCCTAACGGCAACCCGCAGCCGGGCCCGAAGTTCGACTACAAGCTCGCCTGGATGGAGCGTCTGCGCGCGCGGATGCGCGAGTTGCTCGCGAGCGAGCGCCCGACGGTGGTGCTCGGCGACTTCAACGTGATCCCCGAGGACAAGGACGTGTGGTCGCCGCAAGCGATGGCGTTCGACGCGTTGATGCAGCCGGCCTCGCGCGACGCTTACGCGCGGCTGCTCGGCGATGGCTGGACCGACGCGCTCGACACGCATAATCCGCAAGGCGGGGTGTGGACGTTCTGGGACTATCAGGCGGGCGCGTGGCAGCGCGATCACGGCTTTCGCATCGACCACGCGCTGCTCTCGCCGAGCCTGGCCGATCGGCTGGTCGCCGCGGGCGTCGACAAGGACCACCGCGGACGCGAAAAAGCCAGCGACCACGCTCCGATGTGGGTCGAGGTGCGCGATTGATCCTCCCCGGAGCGGGGAGGGGGACCGCCCGACGGCGGTGGAGGGGACTCACCGCTCGACGCGGGGTTGCGTCAAGCCGAGAATCCCCTCCGTCAGCCCTTCGGGCCGCCACCTCCCCGTGACCGGGGAGGAACTCAGATCAGCGATAGAACACGTGGTGATCGACGCGCGCCATCCGCGTCAGGCGCCAGTTGGGCGAGACGCGCGCGGCGTGGAAAAACAGCGCGCCTTCGACCGGGCTCTTCCACGAGCCCTCGTGCGCGATCCGCGCGATCTTGGCGGCTTCGGACCAAGCGCGGCCCGACTTGTCGATCCGCGGCATCGATTGGCCGCGGACGAACGAGAACTGCGAGCGCTGGTAGACCACGCCGCAATAGCTGGAAGGGAAGCGCCCCGACTTGGCGCGCGCGACGATCACCCGGCCGACCGCGAGCTGGCCGGCGAGCGTCTCGCCCTTGGCTTCGAAATAGATCGCCCCGGCGAGGCACGCGAGCTCGCTCGACATGTCCTGCGGCAACGGAGTGGCGGAGATCAGCTGGGCGAGCGAGCCCGCGTCGATCGAGGGGGCATCGGCCCCGGAGTCCTGGGTCGCCTCAACCGGCGCCTCGGGCGCGGGGAGCGGCTGGATCACCGGTTCGGTGACGAAGGTCACCTCGGGTGCGCGCGGGCCCTCGTAAGGTTGCGCGTTGGCGCCGGAACCTTCGGCGCTGGTCAAGGTGGCTAGAAACATGGCGGCGACGGCGATGCCGCTCGCCAGGCGAAGCTTGGTGCTCATGCTTGTTCTGCATTGGGCGGCGAGCAGACCCGCGCGCGATGGGCGGGCGGACACAAAGTCCGCGTTTCCGCCAGGGATCGCGCCGGCTAACCCTCCGTCTGCGTGCTAGCCGAGACCCCCCTTGGGACTCGCGCCGCCTGCGCAAAAATCGTGAGCCCGGCCTAGGCCCCGGGAGCCGAGAGTCAAACCGAGGTTCCCGTTGTGTCGATGAGCCGTTGCGGATTCGGGACGTCCAGTTCTATTAACCATAAATCACCGTCCTGCGCCGCCCGACGAGCCAGATACGCCTCGAAATCGCCCGGATTTTCAGACGGTTGGGCACGCGTCTCGGTCCAGCGACGTGACCCGTCGATGCTGGGGAAGCGCTCGAAAAGCCGCGGATTCTTACCGTTCTGAAGCGCCACCACGAGGATCGTCCCGGCGTCGCGCTCGCCCCGGCGAAGCACCGCCGCGAACCCTCCTTCGGCCTGCGCCAGGCGAATCAGCCCGGCGACCTCGAGGTGCGCCGCGATCCGGCTCAAGCCGCGTATCCGGCGAGCTCGGACAGCGGAAAGTGCGAGCGCATGAACGTCCCCGTGCCGCGGCCGATCTCCTCGCCCTCGGCGTCGATCAGCCGCGCCTCGGCGACCAGCACGCGCCGCCGCCCGCTGATCCAGCGCCCTTCGGCGACGACCTCGCCGCCGCGAATCGGGCGGCTGAACAGCAGGTTGAACGAGGTGGTCAGAAGGAAACGGTCGGTCACCAGCGTGTTCGCGGCATAGAACGCGGCGTCGTCGAGCATCTTGAAATAGAGCGTGCCGTGCGCCGCGCCCGCGGCGTGAAAGGTCTGCGGGGTGACCGTGAACTCGATCCGCGAGCGGCCTTCGCCGAGGATCGCCAGCCGCGACACGAACAGCGCGTTGACCGGCGCGGAGGAGTAGAGACGCTCGAGCGCTCGGTAGTGAAAGACGGCGCCGTCGGGCGCGGTCGCGTCGCCGTCAGGCGGCGTCGCGGTCGATGACATTGCACAGCAGGCCGTAGATCGCCTCGGGTCCCGGCGCCGCCTCGAGGCTCGAGCGCATCCGGTCGTCGCGCATCATCCGGCTGATCGCGGCGAGCGCCTGGAGGTGCGCGGCGCCGCCCTGCTCGGGCGAGAGCAGCCCGAACACCAGCGTCACCGGCATCGCGTCGGCGGAATCGAAGCCCACCGGCGCCTCGAGCCGAAGGAACGCCGCGATCGGCGCCGCCAGGCCCGGGATGCGCGCGTGCGGGGTC
>DATLDS010000071.1:0-10482 GCA_035525735.1 Novosphingobium sp. | reverse complement strand
CTTCAGTGAGTTCGCCAAGCGTCTTCAATTCCCCAAGCTGCGCTTCGTCGTTGGCGTCCCAGATGGAGCCGGGCCGCAGGCCGTCGCCCAGCGAGAAGCTCACATCATAGGCCTTCATGATGTCGCAGATGTCCTCGAAGTGCGTGTAGAGGAAGCTCTCCTCGTGATGGGCGAGGCACCACTTGGCCATGATGGAGCCGCCGCGCGACACGATGCCGGTCACGCGCTTGGCCGTCAGCGGCACGTATTTCAGCCGCACGCCGGCATGGATGGTGAAGTAGTCCACGCCCTGCTCGGCCTGCTCGATCAGGGTGTCGCGGAATATCTCCCAGGTGAGGTCCTCGGCGACGCCGCCGACTTTCTCGAGCGCCTGGTAGATCGGCACCGTCCCGATCGGCACGGGCGAGTTGCGAATGATCCATTCGCGGGTGTCGTGGATGTTGCGGCCGGTCGAGAGGTCCATCACCGTGTCGGCGCCCCAGCGGATCGACCAGACCATCGTGTCGACTTCCTGCGCGACGTCGCTGGCGACCGCCGAGTTGCCGATGTTGGCGTTGATCTTGACGAGGAAGTTGCGGCCGATCGCCATCGGCTCGGCTTCGGGGTGGTTGACGTTGGAGGGGATGATCGCGCGGCCGCGCGCGACCTCGTCGCGGACGAATTCGGGGGTGACGTGGTCGGGGCTGCTCGCGCCCCAGTCCGGCCCGTCGCGGACGTGATCCGCCAGCATTTCGCGCCCGATGTTCTCGCGACAAGCGACGTATTCCATCTCGGGGGTGATCACGCCGCGGCGGGCGTAGTGCATCTGGCTGATGTTGCCGCCCGCCCTGGCGCGCAACGGGCGACGCAGCGCGGTGGGGAACGGCGGGACGCCACCCGAGCGATCGGGGCCGAGCTGGCCGTTGTCCTCGGGCCGGACGTCGCGGGGCGCGTATTCCTCGACGTCGCCGCGCGCGAGCTGCCACGGGCGTCGCAAGGGCGCGAGCCCCGCGGCGATGTCGATCGTCACCTCGGGGTCGGTGTACGGCCCGCTGGTGTCGTAGACGTTGAGGCTCGGCTCGCCGCTCGACGGTTCGAGGTCAATGCTGCGCATCGCGACGCCGAGCGGCCCGACGTGGATTTTCCGCGAACCCCGGATCGCGCCGGTGGTTACCCCGATTTCGAGCTTGGAATTGATGTCGGCCATGATGCGCTCCTGGGACGGACGGGGAGCGCGAAACGGCCCTCCCTCCGCCCGTGCTAACGGGTTCAGGTTCGACGGGTCGCATGGCGCTGCCCATGCCTCTCAGCCAAGCTGGCTCCCCGGGGATGGCTGGACTTTACGAGCGCCGATGCGGATAGTCCAGCCGAGCCGGAGAGGAACCGCCATGGCCACCGTTGCCGCCCCGCCCCGCGCGATCACTCCCGTCGACGTGAGCGACGCCGCGCTTTACGTCGAGGACCGCTGGCGCGAGCCGTTCGCGCGGCTGCGCGCCGAGGCGCCGGTGAGCTTCCTACCCGACAGCCCGTACGGCCCCTACTGGTCGGTCGCCGGCCACGCGCCGATCCAGGAGGTCGAGGTCAACTCCAGCGTGTTCTCCTCGGCGGCGGAGAACGGCAACATCACGATCATCGATCCGCAGCCCGAGACCAACCTCGTCAACTTCATCGCGATGGACGCGCCGCGCCACACCGCGCAGCGCAAGGTCGTCGCGCCCGCGTTCAACCCCAGCCAGATGGCGGAGCGCGAGGTCACCGTGCGCCGGCGCACCGCCGAATTGTTCGACGCGCTGCCCGTGGGCGAGACCTTCGACTGGGTCGACCGGGTGGCGGTGCCGCTGACGATAGGGATGCTGTGCATCCTGTTCGGCTTCCCGTGGGACGAGCGCCACGACCTGCGCCGCTGGTCCGACATGTTCGGCGAGATCAAGCCCGCGGCCGAGCGCGACTCCGCGCGGCAGGCCGAGTTCATGACCGAGATGGGGCGGATGCTGGCGCGGTTCGACGCGCTGATGGACGAGCGCCGCTTGGCTCCGCCGAGCGACGACCTGCTCAGCCGGATGGTCCATTCCGAGGCGATGGGCTCGCTCTCGCCGTTCGAGCGGGTCAGCAACATCGCGCTGCTGATCGTCGGCGGCAACGACACCACGCGCAATTCGATGAGCGGGCTGGTCGAGGCGCTGCACGGCCATCCGGGCGAGCTCGAGCGGCTCCACGAGGACGCCGGCCTGATCCCCAACGCGGCGCAGGAAATCATCCGCTGGCAATCGCCGGTGACGCACATGCGGCGCACCGCGCTCGAGGACGCCGAGGTCGCGGGCCAACGCATCGCCAGGGGCGACAAGGTGGTGCTGTGGTACATCTCGGCCAACCGCGACGAGAGCGTGTTTCCCGATGCCGAGCGGTTCGACGTGGGCCGCGTCAACGCCCGCCGCCATCTCGCTTTCGGGCACGGCGTTCACCGCTGCGTCGGCGCGCGCCTGGCCGAGATCCAGCTCGCGGTGCTGATCGAGGAGATCGTCCGCCGCCGCATCCGCATCGAGCCGCAAGGCGCGCCGACCCGGCTTGCGAGCTGCTTCCTTCATGGCTTCACCGCGATGCCGGTGCGGATTGAGCGGCGGGGTTAGGCGACCCTTTCAGCTCAAGGTTGATCGCCCTTGCGCGGCTTCTCCCCTCGCTTGCGGCTCATGATCTCGAGCGCCGCGCCTACATCGGCTCTTGCCCGGCGTTCGTCGAAGAACTCGGCGATCTCGGACGAGCGAGGAGATTTTCTCACGCCGCCTTCTCCAGCACGAAATCGACGTGGATCGCGTCGTATGGAAACACGACCCCGCGATCGGTGCGATCGATTACGCCGGCATTGATCAACGCGGTCACATCACCGTGCACCGCTTTGACATCGCGCTCGACGCGACGCGCAACTTCGCGAATCGACATGACGCCCTGACCGGTTATCGCCTTGAGCAGTTCCCAGCGGCGCTGCGTGAGCGTTTTCCACAGCAGCTCGGGGGTCGCAAACGAGATGTGCGAGCCCTGCGGGGTACCTTTTACAGCGGCCAAGAAACGGGCGTTCGTCTGTTCGCGCGTGGCGACGGATAGGGTTACGGTATTCATTCGAAGCTCCATCGGTTCACGTCGTTCCAGAAGTCGGCCAGCAATTGCTCCATTGTGGAGAATTCATAGGGGAATTCGCTTCCGCCTATAGGACGGTGATCGCCCTTTCCGGCTTCGTTGTCATATCGCAGCACACAAGTTCCGCCCACCACCCGTGCGAGCGCATATTTGAGGTCGTGTTGGGAGCCGTGCACCGGCTGCGGCACCCGCCAGAGGCGCAGTTCGGCAAACATGCCTTCGCCAAGCTCACGGCGTTCCTCGTGCAGCAACGCCGCCCTCATGTTGGAGCACATGCCATCATCCAGCGATGTTGTCAGTCGCTCCAACATCGGCCCTCACTGGACAATCACCAGTCGCAGTCGGATAGTTCGCGCAAGGGGGACGGCGGCCATGGACACCGCGCGCGAGGATCGCACCGGGCTCGAAGCGTGGCACCGCGCCGAGCTGCCCGCGCCGCCGCCCACCCAGGGCCTGAAAATCCTCGGGGTGATCGGCCCGGGCGTGATCCTGCTCGGCAGCGCGATCGGCAGCGGCGAATGGCTGCTCGGCCCGGCGGTGCTGATCAAGTACGGGCTGGCGCTGCTATGGGTGTCGAGCGCGGCGATCTTTCTCCAGACGATCTTCAACACCGAGCTGGTGCGCTACACGCTCTACACCGGCGAGCCCGCGGTGGTCGGGTTCATGCGCACCCGTCCGCACGCGAGGTTCTGGGCGCTGGTCTATGCCGCGCTCTACGTGCTTCAAGCGGGCTGGCCGGCGTGGGCCGGCGCCGCCGCGGGCGCCGCGGTGTACATGGCGACGGGGAGCCTGCCCGGCGAGGCGCAGGCGGGACTCGTCCAAGGCATCGGCACCGCGATCTTCGCCGCGTGCGTCGCGATCCTGCTGGTCGGGCGACGGATCGAGCGCACGCTCGAGCTGCTCAACTGGGTGATGGTGGCGACGATCCTCATCGGGCTCGCGGCGCTGTGCGTAGTGATCGCGCCGGCCGGGCGCTGGCTCGGGGTGGCGGCAGGCTTTGTCGGGTGGGACTTGGAGCGCGGCGGCTTCGCGCTGCTCCCCGCGGGGGCCGACTGGTTCCTGCTCGCCGCGTTTGCCGCCTACTCAGGGGTCGGCGGGGTCGGCAACCTGACGCTCAGCAACTGGGCGCGCGACAAGGGCTTCGGGATGGGCGGCGTGGTCGGGTTCATCCCCGCCGCGGTCGCCGGCCGCGCGGTGCCGCTGGCGCACCGCGGCAGCGTGTTCTTGCCCGCTGCCGAAAGCCTGGCGAAATGGCGCGGGTGGTGGCGGATCGTCCGCGCCGACCAGTGGGGGGTGTTCTTCATCGGCGCGATGCTCGGCATGGCGCTGCCCGCGATTCTTTACACCGCGGTGATTCCGAGCGGCGAGGACATCCGCGGGCCGGGAATCGCCGCGCGGCTCGCCGACGCGATCGGCCCGGGAACCTGGCTGGCGCTGGCCATCGCGTTGATGGGCGTGTGGCTGCTGTTCAAGGCGCAGCTCGACATCCTCGAGGGCACGGTGCGCGCGGTCACCGACATCCTGTGGACCGGCAGCCGCCGGATGCGGCGGTGGAGCCGCGACGACGTCCGCTGGGTCTATTACGGGGTGCTCGCGCTGTTCGTCGTGTGGGGTGTGATCGCGCTCGGCCTGGCGCAGCCGATCGTGCTGCTTCAGCTCAGCGCCAACGTCGGCGGCGTGGTGATGGTGCTCGCCTCGCTCCACATCCTGCGGATCAACACCACGCTGCTTCCCCCCGAGCTGCGCCCGCCGTTGTGGCGGCGCCTCGCGCTGGTCGCGACCGCGCTGTTCTACGGCGCGTTCGTCACGCTGTGGCTAACGAGCTGGGCGTTCAGAACGTGAACGCCAGCCCGGCGCCGATCGTCCACTGGTCGGCGTCGCCGCGGATCGAGGTCAGCGGGGTGCGCTTGGCGTCGCCGAGCAGCCGAGTGTAACCGCCGAGGACGAACCCGGCGAGGCCGCCGTTGGCGAGCTCGCCGTCGAAGTCGACGCCCACCAGCAGATTGGCGCCCACGCTTTTCCACCCGCCGTCCGCCTGAAACGTCGGCAAGCCGCTCGCCGCGGTGCCCGCCGGGCTGACCGAGAAGTAGTAGTCGGCATAATCGTCGTCGACGTGCTCGGCGCCCAGCGACAGGCTGACCGCGGCGCCGCGGCTGACCGGGGTGAAGTAGGAGACCGAGGGGGCGATCACCATGCCCTCGTGCGCGCTCGCGACGTCCCAGCGGACGTCGCTCGAGAAGGTCAGGCTGTCGTAGCCGCTGAGCAGGTCGTAGACCGTGATCCCGGCGTTGGCGCCGACCTCGACCGCGGTGTCGAGCTCGCCCAGCCGCTTGACCACGTCGTCCTTGATGTGGCCGGTGCGGTTCGAGCGCAACCGCACGACCGGGCCGAAGCTGAAGCCGACCTTGGCGTCCTTGGCATCGGGGATGAAGTCGAGCGCGATGCCGCCGGGACGCGGGGTGATGGCGATCCCGGACAAGTTGCCCTGGACCACCGGCGCGGGGAACAGCACGTAATCGTCCGAGCCCTCGTAGCTCGGGCCATAGCCCGCGCCGATGCCGACGGTGAGGTAATCGCCGTCGAACACCGTCTCGGCCTGCGCCCCGTCGTTCTGGGCGAAGGCTGCTGCGGGATAAGCCAACGCGGCGAGCGCGGCGGCGCCAACAAGAATGCGGTTCATGCGTGATGCCCCTGTGAGTTCAACCCGTTAACGCGGCATCGCGGGAACGGTTGCAGCGGGGTCACCAGAATGTCGCGTCGCGTGGCGGACAAGTCACACCGCCGCCTGCCATTCGCGTACCGCGTCGAGCGGCCAGGCCAGCATCAGCACGTTGAGCGTGAGGTTGTCGCGGATCATCGCCAGCGTGAACAGCTCGAAGCCGATCGCCAGCGCGACGCTGGCCCACACCGGCAGCCGCGCGGCGAGGAGGAAGCCGACCACCATCCAGCCGATGTCGGCGAGCGAATTGACCACGCTGTCGCCGTAGTAGTCGAGGCTGACCGTCACCGCGCGGTAGCGGTCGATGATCATCGGCGAGTTTTCGAGCAGCTCCCAGAACGCCTCGAACGCCACCGCGATCGGCAGCGCCCACGCCGCCGGGCGCCCGCCGAACCACTTCCACCGCCGCCACAGGACGTGCGCGAAAAAGTAGAACAGCAGGCCGTGAATGACGTGGCTGAAGCTGTACCAGTCGGCCAGGTGCTGGCTGTTCTCGCTCGACTGGACGATACCGTGCCACAGCTTGACCGCGCCGCAGGTGCAGATCGCGGTGCGCCCCATCGCCAGCAGAACCGCGCCGGCGGCGAGCGCGACAAGCAGCGCGGCGATCGCGCCGCGCCGGTCGGGCAGGAGCGAGGAAGCCGTCAAACCGGCTCCTCGTCGGGTGGCGTCGCGTCGCCCGGGCCCAGTGCGCGCTGCATGTAGAGCGTGTCGAGCCACCGGCCGTGCTTGCGCCCGACGGCGCGCATCCGCCCGGCCTCGGCGAAGCCGCAGGCGGCGTGGAGGCGTTCGGACGCGGGCTCGGCGCCGCCGATCACCGCGATCATCTGGCGAAACCCGGCGCGCTCGGCGGCGACGATCAGCAGCGCGAGCAGCGCCCGCCCGATCCCCTCGCCGCGCCGGTCGTGGCGGATGTAGACGCTGTTCTCGCAGGCGTGGCGATAGGCCGGCCGGTCGCGGAACTGGCTGGCGTAGGCATAGCCGATGACCTCGCCCTCGCCCGTCCGTGCCACCAGCCACGGCGATCCGGCGTCGAGCACCTTGGCCATCCGCGCGCGTGTCTCGGCCGCGTCGGGCGGCTCGGTCTCGAAGCTGGCGGTGCCGTGGAGCACGTGATGCGCATAGATCGCCGCGATCTCGACGGCGTCGTCCAGCGTCGCGGACTCGATCCGATAAGCTTCGGCCATGCGCGCACAATGGCCCGTTCCGGGGCGCTAGCCAAGCCGCGGTTGCGCGCGCGCCCTGTCGCGCTAAAGCCGCGCGCGATGGCCAGCCGGGAATGCGACCTTCTGATCCTGGGCGGCGGGCTCGCCGGCGGGCTGATCGCGCTGGCGCTGGCCGAGCGCCGCCCCGAGCTCGACGTGCTGCTGGTCGAGCAGGACCAGCGGCTGGGCGGCAACCACGTCTGGTCGTTCTTCGGCAGCGATGTCGCCAAGCCCGACCGCTGGCTGCTCGAGCGGCTCGTGGTCAAGGGCTGGAAGGGCTACGACGTGGCGTTCCCGGGCCACGCGCGGACCCTCCCCACGACCTACTACAGCGTCACCTCGGAACGGTTCGACCACGAATTGCGCCAGACTCTGCCGCCGCGCGCGATCCTCACCGGCGCGCGGGTGCTGTCGGTGGGTTCGGATCACGCGCTGCTTGCCGACGGCAGCCGGATCGACGCCAAGGCGGTGATCGACGCGCGCGGCGCGAAGCTGGCGGGCGAGCTCACCGGCGGCTGGCAGAAGTTCGCCGGGCGGATGATCGAGACGACCCGGCCGCACGGGCTCGAGCGGCCGCTGGTGATGGACGCGACGGTCGACCAGCGCGACGGGTTCCGCTTCGTCTACGCGCTGCCGTTCGGCGAGCGGCAGGTGTTCGTCGAGGACACCTATTACAGCGACAACGACCGGCTCGACCGCGCCGCGCTCAAGGCGCGCGTCGACGCGTGGGTCAAGGCGCGCGGGTGGCGGGTCAAGCGTGTGCTGGGTGAGGAGCACGGCGTGCTGCCGGTGGTCAGCGGCGGCGATTTCGCCGCGTTCTGGCGCGCAACGGGGAGCGACACCGCCAAGGCAGGGACGCGCGCCGGGCTGTTCCACCCGCTGACCAGCTATTCGCTTCCCGACGCGGTTCGTTTCGCCGTAGCGCTGGCCGCTCGGCGCGATGTCTCGGCCGAGGGGCTGCGCCGGTTCTCCGAGGAGCAGGGCCGCGCGGCGTGGAAGCGAGGGAGCCACTCGCGGCGGCTCGCGGCGATGCTGTTCGGCGCGGCGGCGCCGATCGAGCGGTACAAGCTGCTCGAGCGGTTCTATCGCCTCGATTCCAAGCTGATCGAGCGGTTCTACGCCGGGCGCTCGACGCGCATGGACAAGCTGCGGATGGTCGCGGGACGCCCGCCGGTGCCCGTGGGACGCGCTTTGGCCGCTCTGTCGGGGCTCGGCGAGCGCACCCGGCTGCGCCACGCCGCGCTGCGCGCCGACGCGGCGTGAAGACCGCTGCCGTCGTCGGCGCCGGGTTCGGCGGGCTCGCGCTCGCGATCCGGCTCCAGGCGGCGGGAGTCGCGACCACGCTGGTCGAGGGCCGCGATCGTGCCGGCGGGCGCGCTTACGTGTGGGAGCGTCCCACCCCGAAGGGCACGTTCACCTTCGACGCCGGGCCGACGGTGATCACCGACCCGGCATGCCTCGCCGAGCTGTGGTCGCTGACCGGCCATGCCATCGCCGACGACGTCGAGCTGGTGCCGGTGACCCCGTTCTATCGCCTGCACTGGCCCGACGGCACGCAATTCGACTACTCGAACGACGAGGCCCAGCTCGCCGCCGAGATCGCGCGCGTCGCGCCGGGCGACGAGGCCGGGTACGCCGCGTTCCTCGAGTACAGCGCGGGGGTTTACGAGGAAGGCTACGTCAAGCTCGGCGCCCGGCCGTTCCTCGCCTTCTCGGACATGATCAAGGCCGCGCCCGCGCTGGCGCGCTACCAGGCGTGGCGCTCGGTCTATTCGATGGTCGCGCGCTTCGTGAAGTCGGACAAGCTGCGCGAGGCGCTGTCCTTTCACACGCTGCTGGTCGGCGGCAACCCGATGACCACCAGCGCGATCTACGCGCTGATCCACAAGCTCGAGCAGGACGGCGGGGTATGGTGGTCCAAGGGCGGCACCCATCGGCTGGTCGCGGCGATGGTCCGCCAGTTCGAGCGGCTCGGCGGGACGGTTCGGCTCGGCGATCCGGTGACTCGGATCGTCAGCGAGGACGCGCGGGTCACGGCGCTCGAATGCGCCAGCGGCTGGTCGCAGGCGTTCGACGCGGTCGCCTCGAACGCCGATCTGATCCATTCCTACCGCGACCTGCTGGGCGATTCCCCGCGCGGCCAATCCGAGGCGCGGCGGCTGACAGCAAAGCGCTTTTCGCCGAGCCTGTTCGTGGTCCATTTCGGGATCGAGGGGACCTGGCCGGGGATCCCGCACCACATGATCCTGTTCGGCCCGCGCTACAAAGGGCTGCTCGACGACATCTACGAGCACGGCGTGCTGCCGCGCGATTTCTCGATCTATCTCCACCACCCGACGGTCAGCGATCCGGGACTCGCGCCCGAGGGCCATTCGACGTTCTACGCGCTCGTCCCCGTCCCGCACCTCGGCAAGCTGCCGGTCGATTGGGGCAAGGTCGGCCCCGAGCTCGCAGCCCGGGTGCTCGACGAGGTCGGGCGGCGGCTGATCCCCGACATCCATTCGCGGATCGTCACCCAGTTCCACTACGCCCCCGACGACTTCGCGAGCGACTTGGGCGCCCACCTCGGCAGCGCGTTCAGCCTCGAGCCGATCCTCACCCAGAGCGCGTGGTTCCGCGCGCACAACCGCGACGACCGCTTGCGCAACCTTTACTTCGTCGGCGCGGGAACGCATCCCGGAGCGGGCATCCCGGGCGTGGTGGCGAGCGCCAAGGCGACCGCGGGGCTGATGCTGGAGGACTTGCGATGAAGGCGAAACGGCGGATCGGAACAGCGCTGGCACTCGCGCTCGGCGCGACCCCGGCGACGGCAGAACAGTGGCAGCCGCTGGACTTCGGCCCGCCCAACCTGGCGACCGCTCTCGAGGCCGGATCGGTGGTCGAGCGCGGCGGCGTGCGCGCGGCCTGGTTCGCCATCTCACGCGCCGACCTTCACGGCACTCCCCGGCTGATCCGTAAGGAGCGTTACGAGTTCCACTGCGCGGACGGCGAATCGCGGCTGAGCGCGTGGGGCGACTTCTATCCCGACGGCCGGCTCGCGGCGGCGGGTCTCGCGCCCGCGACCGCCGAGTTCAAGCCGGTCGCGCTCGGCGGAACCACAGGCCACGCGGTGGCGCTGTGGCGGGCGGCCTGCGGCCGGGCATGAAGCGCATCGCGGTCTATTGCGGCTCGGCGACGCCCGCCGACCCGCGCTACGTCGAGCTGGCCGCGACGGTCGGGGTCGAGCTCGCCCGGCGCGGGATCGGAGTGGTCTACGGCGGCGGGCGGCTCGGGCTGATGGGCGCGCTGGCGGCGGGCGCGCTAGGCCAGGGCGGCGAGGTGATCGGGGTGATCCCCGAGGCGCTGGTCGGCGGCGAGGTCGCCAACACCGACTGCACCGAGCTCCACGTCGTCAAGAACATGCACCAGCGCAAGCAGGCGTTCACCGACCTTTCCGACGGGTTCCTG
>DATLDS010000065.1:0-4747 GCA_035525735.1 Novosphingobium sp. | reverse complement strand
AGCCACCACCCGCCACGATGCCCTCCTGCGCCGCTGCGCGCGTCGAGCACAGCGCGTCCGTGATGCGGTCCTTGCGCTCGCTCACCTCCACCTCCGACGCGCCGCCGACCTTGATCACCGCGACGCCGCCGGCGAGCTTCGCCAGCCGCTCCTGCAGCTTTTCGCGATCGTAGTCGGAGGTCGTGGTCTCGATCTGCTGGCGGATGGCCTCGGTCCGCGCCTTGATCGTCTCGTGCGTGCCGGCGCCATCGACGATCGTGGTGTTGTCCTTGTCGATGGAGACGCGCTTGGCGGTGCCGAGCATCGCCACGGTGACGTTCTCGAGCTTGATCCCGAGGTCCTCGGAGATCATCTCGCCCATCGTCAGCGTGGCGATGTCGCCGAGCATCGCCTTGCGGCGATCGCCGAAGCCGGGGGCCTTGACCGCCGCGACCTTGAGGCCGCCGCGCAGCTTGTTGACCACCAGCGTCGCCAGCGCCTCGCCCTCGATGTCCTCGGCGATGATCAGCAGCGGACGCCCGCTCTGGACCACGGCCTCGAGGATCGGCAGCATCGCCTGGAGGTTCGACAGCTTCTTCTCGTGAATCAGGATGTACGGGTTCTCGAGCTCGACCGTCATCTTGTCGGGGTTGGTGATGAAGTACGGGCTGAGGTAGCCGCGGTCGAACTGCATGCCCTCGACCACGTCGAGCTCGAACTCGAGCCCCTTGGCTTCCTCGACGGTGATCACGCCTTCCTTGCCGACCTTGTCCATCGCCTCGGCGATCTTCTCGCCGACTTCCTTGTCGCCGTTGGCCGAGATGATCCCGACCTGGGCGATCTCGTTCGAGCCCGAGACTTCCTTCGAGCGCTTCTTGAGGTCCTCGACCACGCGGGTGACGGCTAGATCGATGCCGCGCTTGAGGTCCATCGGGTTCATGCCCGCGGCGACCGACTTCATGCCTTCACGGACGATCGCCTGGGCGAGGACGGTAGCGGTGGTGGTGCCGTCGCCGGCGAGGTCGTTGGTCTTCGAGGCGACTTCGCGCAGCATCTGCGCGCCCATGTTCTCGAACTTGTCCTTGAGCTCGATCTCCTTGGCGACGGTGACGCCGTCCTTGGTGATCCGCGGCGCGCCGAAGCTCTTGTCGATCAGCACGTTGCGGCCCTTGGGGCCGAGCGTGACCTTCACCGCGTCGGCGAGGATGTCCACGCCCTTGAGAATGCGCTCACGCGCGTCGCGCGAGAACCGTACGTCTTTGGCAGCCATGATGCTGTCCTTTCAAAAAATCGCTTGAGGTTGACACAGTTGACACGGTCCAGGGGTGTGACCCTGGCCCTCAGGCGATCACGCCGAGGATGTCGCTTTCCTTCATGATCAGCAGCTCTTCGCCGTCGACCTTGACCTCGGTGCCCGACCATTTGCCGAACAGGATCTTGTCGCCGGCCTTGACGTCGCACGGGGTGACCTTGCCGTCGTCGGCGCGGGCGCCGCTTCCGACCGCGACGACTTCGCCCTCGCTCGGCTTTTCCTTGGCGTTGTCGGGGATGATGATCCCGCCGGCGGTCTTCTCTTCGGCTTCGATGCGGCGCACGAGCACGCGGTCGTGCAGCGGACGGAAGTTCATGGGGTGCTCCCTGGTGGTTGAGATGCGATTGGCACTCACGCAAGGTGAGTGCCAGCGCGGCGCATATGGGAGCGCGGACGCGCAGCGTCAAGCGGCGTGGAGCGACAAAAGTTAGGCGGGCAGCAAGCCCAGCCGCTCCCTCGCCCGCCAACGCCACAAGAGCAGCGAGGCGACGACCACCAGCCCCACCGCCAGGCCGAGCCACACGCCGAGACCCTGCCACGCGGTGAAGAAGCCGAGCAGAATCGCGGTGCCGATGCCCGGGCCCCAATAGCCGAACACCGCGATGCCCATCGGCACGCGGGTATCCTGCAATCCCCTGAGCGCGCCCGCCGCCACCGCCTGCGCGCCGTCGAACAGCTGGAACGCGGCGGCGACCACCATGTATTGCAGCGCGAAGCCGACCATCGCGGCGTTGGCGGGCGCGTCGGGATCGACGTAGAGATGCAGAATCGCGCGCGGCCAACCCCAGATCACCAGCGCGGTCAGGCCCATGAAGCCGATCCCCAGCGCGATGCCGGTATTGCCCGCGCGGGCGATTCCTTCGCGGTCGCCCGCGCCATAGAAATAGCCGACGCGGATCGTCGTCGCCTGGGCGATCCCGAACGGCACCTGGAAGGCGAGAGCGGCGAACTGGAGCGCGACGGTATGCCCGGCGAGCTCGGCCTCGCCGATCCGCCCCATCAGGAACGCCGCGCCCGAAAACAGCCCGGCCTCGGCGAGGATCGTCCCGGCGATGGGCAGCCCGATCCGCAGCAGCTCGCGCAGGCGGCGCCATTCGAGCCGCCACCAGCGCCCCAGCAGGCGATAACGCCGCATCCGCCGGTCGAGCTTGATCACCGCCATGTACGCGCCGAACATCGCGAAGCTGGTGACCACGCTCGAAATCGCCGAGCCTTCGAGACCCAGCGCGGGCGCGCCGAAGTGGCCGAAGACGAACGCATAGTTGCCGAGGCAGTTGACCGCGAGCGCGAGCGCGGTGATCGCGGTGGCGATCCCCGCGCGGCCCAGCGCCGAGACGTAGACGCGCAGCAGCGCGGCGAGGATCGAAGGGATCGCGCACCACGAGAGGATGGCGAGGAACGGGCCGGCGCGCGCCGCGACCTTTGGGTCCTGCCCGGTCAGCAACATGAACGTCTCGCCTTGCGAACAGACCGCCATGACCAGCAGTCCCGCGGCGAGCCCCATCCAGCCCGCCATGCGCACGCTGCGGCGAACCTCGCGCACCGCGTGGCGGCGGCGGCCGAGCTCGGCGGCGATCAGCGGCGCGGCGGCGCCGACCAGCCCGGTCATCGTCCACATCAAAAGGCCGACGAGGCTGACCGAGAGCGACGACGCGGCGAGCGCCTCGGGCCCCAATCGCGCGACGAACACCACGTCGACCGCGTAAACCGCCATCTGCAGCAGGTTGGCGCCCGCCAGCGGCAAAGCGAGCGCCACCGTCGCGCGTAGCTCGGCGCGCGCGGGGGTCTCTGCCGTGACGGCGGGAAGGATCGATTCGCGCGGCATAAAGCCGGCCCGGATAGGCGCGCGGGCTCGCCCGTGAAACGCCAAATTCCCCGCAACCCGCCGTTTCGCGCCGACTTGCGGCATCGCTGCCACACCGCGATTCCGATCGCGTTTCGCGCGGCGGACGTCGCGACCCGCCAACGCGGGGCCAAGCCCATGACCGACAAGGACAATGCGCGGCGGCGCAGCGGACGCGGCGCCCGTTCGACCGGGCGACGGGCGTCGCCGCGCCCGGCGCCGTCGTCCGGTCAACGCCGGATTCCCGCCCGGCGCGCGTACCCATCCGCTCGTCTCGCTAACCCGGCCTTAACCATGCTCGGCAAGTCCGAATTAACCGGGGCGGTCCGACGCCGGTGCCGGACGGGGGCGAGAAGGAGCCCCACAATGGCAAGTCACCCGGTTTTGGCGAACGACAACGTGGCGCGGCTCAACGCGCTGCCCGCGGGTTATTCGACACGGTGGGTCGCCGCGCGCAAGCTCCAGGTCGTCGAGGCGGTCGAGAGCGGCCTGCTCCGCCTCGACGAAGCGCTGCAACGCTATCGCCTGAGCCTCGAGGAGTTCGAAGGCTGGCAGAAGGCGAGGCGGCTGGCGGGCGCTTCGGGCCTGCGGCTGAAAGCGCACGCGCGCGTGCTCGGGTTCGGGCGCAAGGGCGTGGCGCGCCGGCCGCGGCCCGCGCCGCACCTGGTCTGAGCGACACGAGACAGGCCAAGAGACGAACGGCGCGGCGCGAACCCCCCGCGCCGCGCTGTTCTACCTGCAGGCCTCGAGATCGCTCCAGCTGAAGAACCGCACCGCGTTGTTGAACAGGATGTCGCGCTTCTGCGCGCGGGTCAGGTAGGCGGCGCGCCCGATCCGGTCGAGCGACAGGCCGACCGCGTCCGGCCAGACCATCTGGTCCGATCCGTACATCACGCGATCGCCGAACCCGGCATCGACGATCCGCTTGAGGTACGTATCGAACTCGGGCTCGGCGATCGCCCAGTCGAGCACCGCGACGTCGATATAGAGCTGCGGGAACGAGTGGAGCATGGCCAGCATCGAGTCCAGGTGCGGCCACCCGGCGTGCATCACGTAGACGCGCAGCCTGGGATGGCGGACGAGCACGTCCTCGAGCAGCAGCGGGTCGCCCAGCCGCATCCGCATCAGCGGCATGTCCGCATTCACCCCGGGCCAGCCAAGCCCCATGTGGATGCCGACCGGCACGTCGAGCTCCTCGGCGAGCGCCCACAGCGTCTCCATCCGCGGGTCATCGGCGCCGATCCCGTAATACTGCGTGCCGACCTCGGCGATCGCGGCGAGCTCGCCCGCGGCGTGGAGCTTGCGGATTTTCGCGTAGAGTTCGGGGCCGAGGTTGTTGCTGACGTCAATCCCCAGCCGCATCCGCGCCGGATCGGCGGCAACGCTGCGGCGCCCGGCCTCGCGGTCGCTGCCCGGCGCGCCGTCGTCGTCGACGATCGCGCGGATCACGCCGCGCTTGACGTATTCGGCGCGCGTCGCGTCGCGCAACGCGGCCTCGCCGATCGCGCTCAGCGGCACCCCGGTCGCCGGGTTGGGGGCGCGCGCCTCCCATCGCGGGTCGATCGCGGAGGCGTGCGAATGGACGTCGATCACGGGTTCGGCGACGCCGAGGC
>DATLDS010000048.1:0-2633 GCA_035525735.1 Novosphingobium sp. | reverse complement strand
GTCGCGGTGTTCTGCGCCGGGGCCTACGGCGCCAGCGCCAGCCCCGCATCTTTCCTCGGCCAAGGCCCGGCGCGCGAGCTGCTGATCTAGCCATCGTAAGGATTTAGGCGGAGCGGGTCCCGTTTCGGGACTGCGCCGCGGGCCCGCTTGCGCGGCGTCCGTTGCCGATCAAGGCTAACGGTATCTTCACCCTTTTTGGCGATAGCCGACGCTCGATCAGCGGTCGCCCGCGGGACCGGCGAGGCCGGCGCCGAAGGCTCCCGCACGACGAGGACCGGCCATGACGACTATCCGACTTTCCCGCTTGCCCCTTTCCCTGCCAGTCATTGGCGCGCTCGCCAGCCTCGCGCTGACCGGCTGCGCCGGCGCGGGAAGCGGCCCGCAACTGCCGCCGGCGAGCTTCGTCGCGAGCGAGGAAGGCCCCGGCGAGGAATACGTGATCGGCCCGCTCGACGAGCTCACCGTGTTCGTCTGGCGCAATCCCGAGCTCGGCGCGAGCGTCCAGGTCCGCCCCGACGGACGCATCACCACCCCGCTGATCAGCGACTTGCCGGCGGTCGGCAAGACTCCCTCGGTGCTTGCGGCCGACATCAAGGGGCAGCTCTCGAAATACATCGAGGCGCCGATCGTCTCGGTGATCGTCAACAAGTTCGCCGGCACCTTCAGCCAGCAGGTGCGCGTCGTCGGCGCGACCGAAAAACCGGCCTCGCTGCCCTATCGCGCCAACATGACGCTGCTCGACGCGATGATCGCGGTCGGCGGCCTCAGCGAATACGCCGCGGGCAACCGTGCGCGGCTGATCCGCTTCGACCGCGGCGGCGGCGCGCAGAAGGAATACGCGCTGCGCCTCGCCGATCTGCTCAAGAAGGGCGAGAGCAAGGCTAACGTCCTGCTCATGCCGGGCGACGTGATCATCATCCCTGAAAGCACGTTCTGAGCCGCTCGGGACGCGCCCCATGAACCCCATCCTCGATCAGCTGCGCACCGCCGCGCACAGCGCCTGGCAGCGGCGTTGGCTGGCGCTCGGCGTCGCTTGGGGGGTGTGCCTGCTCGGCTGGCTGGCGGTCGCGTTCTTCCCCAACAGCTATGAATCGCGGGCGCGGATCTTCGTCCAGCTCGACGATGTGCTGGCCGAGCAGATCGGGATCGGCCCCAACGATGCGCGGCGTGACCTCCAGCGCGTGCGACAGACGCTGACCAGCGCGGTCAATCTCGAAAAAGTCATTCGCGCCACGCGCTTGGGTGACGGGATTGAGAACCGGGCCGATATGGAACTCGAAGTCTTCGAGCTCGGCAAGCGGGTCAAGGTCGTCTCCGACCAGGACAACCTGTTCGAGATCACCGCGACGTCGCACGAAAGCGACTTGTCCGATCTCGAGAACGCGCAGCTCGCGCAGGACGTCGTCCAGAAGCTGATCGACATATTCCGCGAGGAGAACCTTTCGGGTGGGCGCGGCGAGATGACCGACACGCTGGCGTTCATGGACGCGCAGCTCGAGACCCGCAAACGCGAGCTCGAGGAGGCCGAGGCCAAGCGCCTGACCTTCGAGTCGGCCAACGCCGAGCTGATCCCCGGGAATGTGACGCTGCCTCAGCGGCTCGAGGCCGCGCGCAGCGAGATGCGCGGGATCGAGGCCGATCTCGGCGCCGCGCAAAGCGCGCTCGCGGCGATCGAGGGCCAGCTTTCGGGCACCCCGGCGACGATCATGGTCGCGGGCGGCGGCGGCCCGCGCGAGATGCTCGCCCAAGCGCAAGGCCAGCTCGCGCAGATGCGCGCGCGGGGGATGACCGACAGTCATCCCGACGTGGTCACGCAGAAGGCGCAGATCGCGATCCTCGCGCGCCAAGCGGCGGGCGAGGGCGGGCGCGGCGGCACGCCCAACCCGGCCTACACCTCGCTGCTTTCGATCCGGGCCGAGCGCCAGGCCAACTTGCAAGCGCTGCAATCGCGCCGCGCTTCGCTCCAGGCCGAGCTCGGAGCGCTGAGCGGACGCGCGATCGGGACCCCGCAAGTCGCTGCCGAAAGCGCGCGGATCGGCCGCGACTATGACGTGCTCAAGGCGCAGTACGACAAGCTGCTCCAGGACCGCGAGGAACTGCGGCTGCGCGGCCAGGTCGAAAGCGAGACCAGCGCGGTCAAGTTCCAGGTGATCGACCCGCCGACCACGCCGCGCGAGCCGGTCGCGCCCAACCGCCCCGCGCTGCTGTTGCTCGTGCTGTTGCTCGGGGCGGGGGCGGGCGTCGGCACCGCGGTCGCGGCGAGCCAGCTGCGCTCGAGCTTCGCCACCACCGAGGCGCTGGAGAAAGCCACCGGCCTGCCGGTGCTCGGCGCGATCTCGCAGACGCTGACCGAAGCGCGCCGTGTGCTGCGCGCACGCCAACTCAAGTGGTTCTACTCGGGCGGTGGCGCGCTCGTCGGGGTGTTCGTGCTGCTGCTCGCGGCCGAGCTCGTCCAGCGCAGCATGGTGGCTTGATGACCGAGCATCGCCCGATCGCGCTTCCGCAAGGGCCCTCGCTGCTCGAACGCGCCGCGTTCGATCTCGGCGCGTTCGCGCGCGCCGTGCCGCCGCTGCCCCGGCCGTCCGAGGCGCCCGCCCTCGCGCCGGTCGCCGGCCCGGTCGCTGACGTCGCGC
>DATLDS010000105.1:0-5470 GCA_035525735.1 Novosphingobium sp. | reverse complement strand
CTCGGCGTCGAAACGCGCTTCGTCGACGGCCTCAGGGTGACCGACAAAACGACCGCCGAAGTCGCCGAGATGGTCCTTTCGGGCGCGATCAACAAGGAACTGGTCGGGTGGATCGCCCAAGCCGGCGGCAAGGCGCTCGGCATCTCGGGCAAGGACGGCGGGCTGGTCACCGCCAGAAAGCTCACCGGCACTACCACCGACCTCGGCTTCGTCGGCGAGCCGGTAGAAGTCGACACGATGATCCTCGAGACCGCGTGCAAGGCCGGGATGATCCCGATCGTCGCCCCGATCGCCGCCGACCGCGACGGCCAGACCTACAACATCAACGCCGACACGATGGCCGGCGCGCTCGCCGCGGCGCTCGGCGCGGCGCGGCTGTTCCTGCTGACCGACGTCGCCGGGGTGCTCGACAAGGGCGGTGCGCTGCTCACCGACCTCACGCCCGCGCGGATCGAGGCGCTGAAAGCCGACGGGACGATCCACGGCGGGATGATCCCCAAGCTCGAGACGTGCGTCCACGCGGTCGAAGCCGGGTGCGACGCGGCGGTGGTGCTCGACGGCCGCGTGCCGCACGCGATGCTGCTCGAGATTTTTACCGAGCGCGGCGCGGGCACGCTGATCCGGGCATGAAAGGCGCGGCGATCATCGTGTTCTCAATAGGGCTGGCGGCCTGCGGCCGCGCGCCCGATCCCAAGCGGACAAACTCTCCAGTCTATCCGGCCGCGCCCGATGCTCAGCAGCCGACCTCGCCGCCGCCGCCACCGTCCGATCTCGCCGCGCCGGCTCTCACCCCTGAGGCGGAAAAAGGCGAGAAGGGCGCCCGCAACGTCCTGCTCGAATGGGCCCGCGCGCTCGAGGGGCGCGATTTCGCGCGCGCCGACGCGCAGTGGGGCGAGGCCGCGGGCGAGGCGCATTCGGCCGAGCGCTATGCGCGATACCAAACGATCACCGTCGCGTTCGGCAACGGCGAGATCGAGGGGGCCGCGGGCTCGCTCTACTACACGGTGCCGGTGACGGTGACGGGCCGATCCGCCGGCGGCGCCACCGAGACGCTGGACGGGACGATCGCCGTCCGGCGCGTCAACGATGTCGACGGCGCGACCCCGGCGCAGCTCAGATGGCACATCGCCTCGATCGTGCTCTAATCCGACCGCGCCGTATTATGCGGTTGATACACCCGGCGCGGCTCGGCTAATCAGCCCGAGCCGCCCCACACGAAAGCCCGCCCGTGATCGTCTACGCCCTGATCGACATCCTCACCTACCTGATGAACATCGTGATCATCGTGGTGATCGTGCAGTTCGTGCTCGGGCTGCTGATTTCGTTCAACGTGGTCAACATGCACAACGACGCGGTCGCTGCGGTGTGGAAGGCGGTCAACGCGATCCTCGATCCCGTGCTGCGGCCAATCCGGCGGATCCTGCCCGATACGGGCATGATCGACTTGTCGCCGATGGTGCTGATCATCGCCTTGTCGATCCTGATCCGGATCGTCTCGGTGATCCCCTACTACACGGGATGAGCGCCGAGCTGATCGACGGCAAGGCGTTCGCCGCTGAATTGCGCGCGCGCATCGGCGAAGCGGCGCGCGACTTCGAGGCCGCCGCGGGGCGCAAGGCCGGACTCGCGGTGGTGCTCGTCGGCGACGATCCGGCGAGCCAGGTCTATGTCCGCTCGAAGGGCAAGGCGACGGTCGAGGCCGGAATGGAGAGTTTCGAGCACCGCCTGCCCGAGACGGCGACGCAGGCCGAATTGCTCGCGCTGGTCGAGCGGCTCAACACCGATCGGGCGGTCGACGGCATCCTCGTTCAGCTGCCGCTTCCCGAGCATCTCGACGCGCAGGCGGTGGTCGAGGCGATCGACCCGGCCAAGGACGTCGACGGGCTCACCCCGCTGAACAGCGGCCGCCTCGCGCTCGGGCTGCCGGGGCTCGTCCCGTGCACGCCGCTCGGCTGCGCGATGCTGCTGAAGAGCCGCCTCGGCAGCCTCGCGGGTAAGGAGGCGGTCGTGATCGGGCGCTCGATCCTCGTCGGCAAGCCGGTCGCGCAGCTGCTCCTCGCCGAGAACTGCACGGTGACGATCGCGCACAGCCGCACCGCGAATCTCGCCGAGGTGGTCCGCCGCGCCGACATCGTCGTCGCCGCGGTGGGGCGCGCGGAGCTGATCAAAGGCGACTGGCTCAAGCCCGGCGCCACGGTGATCGATGTCGGGATCAACCGTGTTGCGGCGCCAGATGCAACAGGCTCGGAAGGCAAGACGCGGCTGGTGGGCGACGTCGATTTCGTTTCGGCGAGCGCGGTTGCGGGCGCTATCACCCCCGTTCCGGGCGGGGTCGGACCGATGACGATCGCGGTGCTGCTGCGCAACACGCTGGTCGCCGCGCGGCGGCGAGCGGGCGTCGAAGGAGAGGACATCTGATGCGCCACGTCGTGCTGTTCGCGCTGGTCGCGCTTTCCGCCTGCTCGACGGGCCCGCGCTACGACGACCGGCGCCTCGCGCCCTCGGCCAATCCCGGCCAAGTCATCGCCACCGAGCGCGCGTTCGCGCGCGAAGCGCGCGACAAGGGCACCTGGACCGCGTTCCGCCACTACGCGACCAAGGACGCGCAATTCCCCCCGCCGCCCGCGTGGACCAACGTCCAGCAATCGCTCAAGGGCACGCCCGATCCCGCGCGGGCGATCCTGTGGGGACCCGACGCCGCGTGGTCGAGCTGCGACGGCTCGTTCGCCGCGACGACCGGCGAAGCATCGTTCCCGGGCGGCCGCAAAAGCCGCTTTCTCACGATCTGGCAGCGCCAGGACGACGGTGACTACCGCTGGGTGCTCGACCAGGGCTTCGACAGCGCGGGCGGCGAGATCGACCCCGAGACGATCCCCGCGCGCGTCGCGGAGTGTCCGGCCAAGCGCCGCAGCGACCGACCGGTGCGCCGCGGCGAGGCGTGGGGCTCGGGCACGTCCAACGACGGCACGCTGACTTGGTCGACGCGGATCGCGGCCGACTGCGGCCGCACCGCGGTGATCACGATGGCCGGGCCGAACGGGACCGAGGAAGTGTTCCGCAAGACCGCGCCGCCCCCGCCCGCGCGCCCGGGCGCGCCCGCGACCGCCTGCACGCCGACCTGACGCGTTGCTCGATCTCTTCCTCTCCGCGTTCGTCACGCTGTTCGTGGTGATCGACCCGCCCGGCTGCGCGCCGATCTATGCCGGGCTGACCACCGGCGCGAGCCGGCCGCAGGCGCGCAGCATGGCGATCCGCGCGACCGTGATCGCCACCGCGATCCTGCTGGTCTTCGCGCTGTTCGGCGAGCAACTGCTGTCGGGCCTGCACATCGAGCTCGACAGCTTCCGCATCGCGGGCGGGATCATGCTGTTCGTGATCGCGCTCGACATGGTGTTCGAGAAGCGCACCGAACGGCGCGAGGCGCGCGCCGAGAAAGTCCGCGCGAGCCCCGAGATCGAGGACGTCTCGGTGTTCCCGATGGCGATGCCGATGATCGCCGGCCCCGGCTCGATCGCCACCACGATGCTGCTGATGGCGCGCTCGCAAGGCACCCCGCAGACGCTGACGGTGCTCGGCGCGCTCGCCGCGGTGATGGCGCTGACGCTGCTCGCGCTGCTTGCCGCGGGCCCGCTGATGAAGCTGCTCGGCGCGCGCAGCGAAGCGGTGATCACCCGCCTGCTCGGCGTGCTCCTGGCGGCGCTGGCGGCGCAGTACGTGATCGACGGATTGAAGGCGAGCTTCGGGTAGCGGCTACTGCAACGTCACCCGGCCGTCGTCGCCGCCGTCGTGCTTGCCGAAGAACTGCATCAGTTGGACCAGCAACTCGCACCGCGTGTGAAGGCCGTCGGCCTCGAGCAGCGCCTGTTTCGCGGCAGCGTCGAACGGCGCGATCTGGCTGACGCCGTTGATCAGGCGGACGTCGTCGAGCCGCGCCACCGATTCCCAGTCGACCCGATAGCCTTGCGCCGCGGCGAAGCGCCGCGCCTCGCGCTCGAAGCTCGCGCGCTCGATCGGGGCGAGGGCTTCGTCGTCGGGCTCGTCGAGCAGCTCGGCCTCGACTTGGCGGAACGGGGTGGCGACGTCGAGTTCGCGCAGCAGGCGGAACCGCGCGACGCCTTCGAGGACGAGGTTGAAGCGCCCGTCGTCGAGCGCCTCGACCTGGTCGATCTTGCCGACGCAGCCGACCGAATAGAGGGCGGCGCCTTCCTCGGCGGCTTGCGGCTGGATCATCGCGATACGCCGGTCGCGGGCCAGCGCGTCGGTGACCAGCGCGCGATAACGCGGCTCGAAGATGTGCAGCGGCAGGCTGAGCCCGGGATAGAGGATCGCGCCGGGCAGCGGGAAGATCGATAGCCGGGTGGTGGTGGTCGTGGCCATCGCTATCCGAACAGCACCGTCGACAGCCGCCGCCGCGTCGCCGCGACCCACGGGTCCTCGAGCCCGGTCGCCTCGAAGATCTGGAGCAGCCGCGCCTTGGCCGCGCCGTCGTTCCACTCGCGGTCCGCGGCGATCATCTCGAGCAGTTTTGCTGACGCGCCCTCACGATCGCCAGCGGCATAGAGCGCGTTGGCGTAGGCGAGCTGCGCCTCCATGTCGGCCGGACGCTCGGCTGCCGCTGCGCGAAGGCTCGCCAGCTCGGCGTCGTCGGGCGCGTCCTCGGCCAGCGCGAGCCCCGCGCGCGCCTGCGCCAGCGCGGGATCGGCGGCGAGTTTGGGGTCGAGCGCGTCGAGCGCCGTTTGCGCTTCGTTGCGTCGTCGGGCCAGCGTCAGCGCGCGGATCAGCCCGGCGTTGGCCGCGGCGTTGTCGGGCGCCATCTCGACGATCTGCGCGAAGATTCCCGCCGCGCGCTCGCCGTCGCCTCCGCCAAGCACCTCCTCGCCCATTGCCAGCAGCGGCGCGATGTCCTGCGCCGGAGCGCCGCCCGCATTCACCGGCAGCTTTTCGAGCAACTGGTCGAGCACTTGCGTCAATTGCGATTCGGTCCGCGCACCGGTCAGATCGGCGACCGGCTGGCCCTGGAACATCGCGTAGACCGTGGGGATCGAGCGCACCTGGAACTGCGCGGCGATGAACGCCTCCTCGTCGACGTTGACCTTGGCCAGCACCACGCCCCTGTCGGCATAATCGGCGGCGACCTTTTCGAGCAGCGGGGTCAGCGCCTTGCACGGCCCGCACCATTCGGCCCAGAAATCGAGGATCACGAGCGACGTCATCGACGGCTCGACCACGTCCTGGCGGAAGCGGTCGACGGCTTTCTGTTCGTCGAGGTTGAGGCCGAGCGTCGCCATGAATTCTCCTGCGGATGGGCACGCACCATGTGGGATCGGCGGCGCGTTCGGCAAGACATACTTGGCGCTTGCCCGGCGCGAAAGCCGATGCTAACCGCGCGCCTCTCCCCGGACCCGGCCCCATCGCGAGCCGGTCCAGCGGACGCACGAGCGGGCGTAGCTCAGGGGTAGAGCACAACCTT
>DATLDS010000166.1:0-4668 GCA_035525735.1 Novosphingobium sp. | reverse complement strand
CGGCCGCGAATTTGTCGCTAAGATTCACGGTTTCGTCTCCGCGCCGCGCGAGCGCCGGACGACGCGCGACGCTCAGTACTTTTTTATCAACGGCCGTTTCGTCCGCGACAAGATCATCTCCAGCGGCCTCATCGAAGGCTTTCGCGCCGTCCTGCCGCACGGCGTTTACCCGGTCGCGTTCCTGTTTCTGGAAATTCCGTTCGAGGAAATCGACGTCAACGTTCACCCGGCCAAAACCGAGGTCCGCTTCCGCGATCCGGCGGGCGTGCGCGGCAGCATCGTCTCGGGGCTGCGCCAGGCGCTGGCCGCGGGCGACAAGCGCAGCGTCCAGGCGCCCGCCGGCGCGGCGATGGCGGCGTGGCGCCCCGGCGATCTCGGCTCGAGCGTGTTCGGCGGGGGCGGGTGGGGCGAGGCCCCGGCGAGCCCGCGCGTGGCCGAGGCGGGGGCCACCTGGCGCGGCTACGAGAAGGCGATCATGGACGCGCCCGCCGGCCGCGCCGAACCCGCGAGCGACGCGCCGCCTGCCGCGACTCTGCACCCGCTCGGCGTCGCGCGGGGACAGATCGCGGCGACGTATATCGTCGCCGAGGCCGAGGACGGACTGGTGTTGGTCGACCAGCACGCCGCGCACGAGCGCCTCGTGCTCGAGCGGTTGCGCGCGGGCGGCGCCGGAGACACCCCGGCGAGCCAGGCGTTGCTGCTGCCCGAAGTGGTCGAGCTCGACGAACCCGCGTGCGACCGGATCGAGGCGCAGAGCGCCGCTCTCGCCAAGCTCGGCTTGACGGTCGAGCGCTTCGGCCCCGCCGCGATGCTGGTCCGCGCGATCCCCGCCGCGCTCGCCAAGGGCGACGCGCACGCGCTGCTGCGCGACATCGCCGACGACCTTGCGCAAAATGGTGACGCGCTGCTGCTCGGCGAGCGGCTCGACCATGTCCTCGCGACGATGGCCTGCCACGGCTCGGTTCGCGCCGGGCGGGTGCTGTCGGTGCCCGAGATGAACGCGCTGCTGCGCGAAATGGAAGTGACACCGCGCTCGGGTCAGTGCAATCACGGCCGCCCGACTTGGGTCAAGCTGGCGATGAGCGACGTGGAGAAGCTGTTTGGGCGACGCTAGGCACATCTGGATGACGGCGCTGTTGCTCGCCGCCTGCTCGCGCGAGCCGACCGCGGCCGAGATCGAGGCGCAGGAGCGCCGTGACATCGCCGAGGTCGAGGCGGTGCAGAAGCAGAAGCCGCCGCCGCAGATGATCGCGCCCGAGCCGATCCTCTATCCCGACATCGAGCAGAACGATCTGTTCGGCGCGGGCTGCGCGTTCGCGCCGGGCGACAGCATCGGCGCGGTCCTGCTGACCCGCGACAAGACCGCGTGGATGAAGGTCGAGGGCGTGCTGGTGCGCTTCGCCTCCGATCCGGGCAGCGCCAAGATGCCGCTCGGCACGTGGTCGCGCTATTCGGGCAAGGAAATGGCGCTCGCGCTGACCAAGGCCGAAGCCGAGGGGGAGCCATCGGGCGAGGAAACGACGCGCTGGCGCGGTCACCTGACCGTGACCGACCCGTTCGACCAGGTGATCTACGACCAGCAAGGGCTGATGCAGTGCGGGGCGTAAGCTAAGGCTCGCGCACTCTGATCAGCCCGGTCGAGACCATGCTCAACACCGGCTCGTCGTGTTGGTTGAACACGGTGGCGCGACTGCGGAACAGGCCCATCTCGGGGCGGCTCGCGCTGCGCCGCTTGTCGACCACTTCGGTCTCGCAGCGCAGCGTGTCGCCCGGATAGACCGGGCGCAACCAGTGCAAGTCCTCGACCCCGGGCGAGCCGAGCCCGGCCTGGCGCTTGGCCGCCATGTTGTCGGCCATCATCCGCATCGCCATCGCGCAGGTGTGCCAGCCGCTCGCCGAGAGTCGCCCGAAATGCGTCGCCGCGGCCGCCGCGTCGTCGAGGTGAAACGGTTGCGGATCGTACTGCCTCGCGAACTCGAGGACTTCCTCGCGCGTCACCTCGTAGCGCCCGAAGCGCTGGAACGCGCCGGGCTCGATGTCCTCGAAATGCAGCATGGCCAGCGCCCGCGGCGAAGCGACGCTCAGTTCCTGGGCATTTCCATCGAGTGCTCGCCGTGCTCGCCGTGCTCGGGGTGAGCGGACTTGTCCTTGTCCTTGTCGGCGCAGCAATCCTTGCCCGCTTCCTTCATCTTCTCGCAGCAGCACTTCTCGGGCTCGGCGGCCAGCGCCACGCCGGGCAGCAGGAACAGCGCCGCGGCGGCGGCGATCAGGGTCTTCATGGTCGTTCTCCCGTCATGACTCTCAGTCGCCCAGGCTGAGCCGGGCGAACAGCGTATAGCCCATCGGATGGCGTCCGTAAGCCGCGTCGAGTGCTTGCGGCTTGGCGAAGGCCGAGACGGTGCCGCCCAACGCCAGACCGAACCGCCCCAGCGGCAGGCGATAGGCATAGCCGGCCTGGAACTTGCTGACGCGGAACTTGCGGTCGTGAAGCGGGTCGAGGTGGTCGGGAAACAGCTCGTCGTTGGCGACGTTCTCGAACCGCCCGAACAGCGTGTGATGGCGGGTAAGGTCCCAGTTGATCTCGGCGAGCCAGGCGGTGAGCGTGTCGCCTGGGACGCGGTTCTTGGCGCTGAACCCTGCCATCGCCGACAGCCCCGTGCCGCTGTCGTAATGCGCCGAGGCGGTGGTGCGATGCTCGTCCTCGCCCGGGTGGAGCTCCTCGGGCTCGTCGAGCTCGCCATAGCTCGCCTGGATCAGCCAGTTGGGCGAGGGCGCGAAGCTGGCGCGTGCGCTCCACGAATCGAGCTTGGGCTTCTCGATGTTCCAGCGATGCTCGTCGGGCTCGCGCCCGCGAAACGCGCTCGCTTCGAACTGCAAGCGGGTGAGCGCGAGCCCCGCGGTGGCGACGCCATAGGTGATGTGCGTCGAATCAAACCAGTGGTGCGTGATCGGCGCCTCGGGATTGTAGCGCGCCGAGTGCCGGTGCATGAACGCGCTCGGCCCCAGCGCGGGCTCGCCCACCGGGCCGCCATAGACGAACGCGCGCGCGCCGTCGGCGATGTCGAGGTCGAGCCGGGCGGCGAGTTCCATCACGAGGTCGTGCGGGTGCTGGCGGTCGACCAGCGGCGCGCCGTACGCCGCCTCGCCGGTCGCGAACAGGTTGGGATAGCCGTCGTGGCGCATCGCCGGCTCGGCGCTGAGCATCGCCCGCGCGGTGACCTGGCCGCCGTCGAACGGGCGCTGATAGGTCAGCATCGCCATCGACTGGGCATAGAGCTTGTCGTCGCCGCGCGGGCCCGACTGGTCGGTGTAGACCCCCCAGGCATAGCCGTGGACCATCAGCGAGCCCTGGCCGACGGGCACGTGCAGTCCGTGGTTCATGTAATCCGCCATCGGCAGCCGCGAGGTGCCCGAGCCTTGCCCGGCCATCCCCATCTCCATCGCCTCGTGCTCGTCGGCCCCGTCGCTCATCGCCGCGTGGTCCATCGTCGAATGGTCCATCGTCGCATGATCGACGGGCGCGGGCGTCGGCGCCGGAGTGGGCGCGGGCATGGCGTGGCCCGAGTGATCTTGCGCCATCGCGGGAATGGGGGAGAGGAGGGCCAGCGCGGCGGCGCCGGTCAGCAACGATTTCACAACGAGGCTCCCGTCAGGAAAAGCGGTTCGATTACAAGGCCCGCGCCAGCATCCACAGCGCCATGGCGATCATCATCAGGTTCTCGGTCAGCGAGACGAAGCCCAGCGGAACCTGGCTTGCGGCGCCGACGCACGCGCACTTGAGCTCGCGCTTCTCGACATAGACCGCCTGGAAGACCGAGACCGCGCCGATCGTTCCGATCGTCAGCGCCAGCGGAATCGACAACCCCGGCAGCGCGTGCGCCGCCATCAGCGCTCCGGCGGCGAACTCGGCGAACGGATAGACGTAGGAATAAGGCACCCAGCGCTTGGCCAGCAGGTCGTAGTTGAGGAACATCGTCGAAAAGCGCTCGACGTCCTGGAGCTTGAGCATCGCCAGCAGGACCATCGCGAACGACACGAACCATTCCGCGACGCGGATCGGGGGGAGCGCGTGGAACGCCGCCCAGCTCGCGGCGAGGGCGAGCGTCAGCGCCGCCGCGAACACCGCGATCACCGGAATGTAGCTGACCGCGTCGGGGTCGGCGACCTTGAGCCCGAAGAACCGCCGCAGATCGTCGTAGCCGCCGATCCGCTGGCCGCCGATGAACGTCTGCGGCGTGGTCTTGACGCCATGCTCGGCCTTGAACGCGTCGGTCTGCTCGCGCGTCGTCAGCCAATGGTCGTCGACGGCGTAGCCCTTGCGCTCGAGCAGGTGCCGCGCCTTGAGCCCGTAGGGGCAGACGTGCTCGGGCATCACCATGCGGTAGAGCTGCGCGGACTTGGGTGGGTTGGCGGTCATCGCGACTCGGCTTATACGCTCCGGACCATGGTACGGAGTCAAGCATGGCCGCGTTGACCATTTCCGAGCTGGCCCGCGCGGGCGGTGTCGGGGTCGAAACCGTGCGCTATTACCAGCGGCGCGGCTTGCTCGACGATCCCCGGCCGCAGCGTGGCGGGACCGCGGGGCGCCGCCACTATGGCGACGACGACGCGCGCCGCTTGCGCTTCGTGCGCGCGGCGCAGCGCGGGGGTTTCACGCTGAGCGAGATC
>DATLDS010000151.1:0-19618 GCA_035525735.1 Novosphingobium sp. | reverse complement strand
TTTCTTCATGACAATACCCCATGTCCAATGACACGGCGCGGAGGTTCCGCACCGTGCGACTCAGCAAGCGCCCGATCCTTTTGGATTCACCGTTGTGTTAGTCCCGTTAGGGGGCAAAAGTAAACGACCATTAATCATTATATTTGATGAGGATGGGCTGCGTCCCGGCGCGGGACGGCGCGGCGCGGGGGTGTAAACGGGGCGACTCGCGAGCGCGGCTCGTCGTCTGTGCGGCACGTTTGGGCGGGAAAAGGTAAGCTCACTCCCCCGCAGTAAAGTCGATCGAGGTTGGAGAAGCTTCGTACGCGAAAGCCGATGGGTGGATGTTTTGGCCCTGGGCGCCGGCCGAGTTCAAGCCGCCCGCTTGATCTCCATCTCGAACCGCTCCCAGATCTCGACCAGCGCGGCTGTCAGCTCGCGCATCATCACTTCGTCGTGCGCGGGGCCGGGGGTGAAGCGCAGGCGCTCGGTGCCGCGGGGGACGGTGGGGAAGTTGATCGGCTGGACGTAGACGCCGTACTCGGCGAGCAGGATGTCGCTGATCGCCTTGGCGCGGACCGGGTCGCCGACCATCAGCGGGACGATGTGCGTGGTCGAGGGCATGACCGGCAGTCCGGCTTCGGCGAACATTCCCTTGAGCAGCGCGGCATGGCGCTGCTGCGCGTCGCGCTCCTCGCTCGACGCCTTGAGGTGGCGCACCGCGGCGAGCACGCCCGCGACCAGCACCGGCGACAGCGAGGTGGTGAAGATGAAGCCCGGGGCATAGCTGCGGATCACGTCGACGATCCGGGTGTCGGCAGCGATGTAGCCGCCCATCACGCCGAACGCCTTGCCCAGCGTGCCCTCGATGATCGTGATCCGGTGCGCCGCCTCGTCGCGCTCGGAAATCCCCCCGCCGCGAGGCCCGTACATCCCCACCGCGTGGACCTCGTCGATATAGGTCAGCGCGTTGTACTTGTCGGCGAGGTCGCAGATCGCGTGGATCGGGGCGATGTCGCCGTCCATCGAATAGACGCTCTCGAACGCGATCAGCTTGGGCACGTCCGGGTCGGTCTCGGCGAGCAGCTCCTCGAGGTGGGCGACGTCGTTGTGGCGCCAGACCTTCTTCTCGCAGCCCGAGTTGCGGATGCCCGCGATCATGCTGGCGTGGTTGAGCTCGTCGGAAAAGATCACGCAGCCCGGCAGGATGCGCGCGAGCGTGGAGAGCGTCGCGTCGTTCGAGACGTAGCCGCTGGTGAACAGCAGCGCGCCGTCCTTGCCGTGAAGGTCGGCGAGCTCGCGCTCGAGCTCGATGTGGTAATGCGTGTTGCCGCCGATGTTGCGGGTGCCGCCCGATCCGGCGCCCACGTCGTGGAGCGCTTCCTCCATCGCCGCGACGACCTTGGGGTGCTGGCCCATCGCGAGGTAGTCGTTGCTGCACCATACGGTGATCGGCTTGGGTCCGTTGTGCCCGGCGAAGCAGCGCGCGTTGGGGAACGCGCCCTTGTTGCGCAGGATGTCGATGAAGACGCGATAGCGCCCCTCGTCGTGCAGGCGCTCGATCGCCTGGTCGAATACCTGGTCGTAGTTCACCCCTGAAGGCTCCCGTCGTCGGGTCCGGCGTCGCCGTTGACCCACATCCCCATCCTAGCGCCCGCGGATCGTCGCGGCGAGCTTTAGCCGACCCGTCCGGCCGTGCCTAGCCCGTTCAGCGCGCGGGGGCGGCGGCGGGCGGGGCGGCGTCGTCCAAAACGAACCGATTCTTGCGGTGGGTCGCGATAATCTGGTCGGGATCGTGCCCGGCGACGATGATCAGGCCCGGCGCGTCGCGCTTGAGCGCGCGGATCGTCTTGAGCCAGCCGAACACCGCCGCGCGATCCTCGCCGACGAGGAAGTCGCCGACGAGGCGTGAGCGTGCGCGCAATTGCTGCCAGCTGCGCGCCATCGTCGCGGTGTCGCCCGCGAACAGGATCTCGCGCCCGTCGGCCATCGTCACGAAGATCATCTGCGACCCCGGGGTGTGGCCGGGGGTGCGGATCAGGACCACCCCCGGGGCGACCGGCGCCAGCCCGCGATAGCGGAACGGATGCAGCGCGGTGCGGCTCGCCGCGGGCCACGGCAGGTCATAGGTAAAGGCGCCGCCGGGCGCCTGCTCGGGCGTCACCAGCGCCTGGCCGGCGACGCGGGCGAAATCGGGCAGGCGGAGGAAGCCGTTGATGTGGTCGAGATGCTCGTGCGTGAACACGATTCTCCGCGCCGCGCGCAAGTCCGCATCGACTTGCGCCTGCTCGGCCGGAAAGAACCGCTCGAGCCCCATCGCCTCGGCGTCGGCGCGGCGGAGCCCGCTGTCGATGACGATCCTGCCCCATGGCCCGCCCAGCGTATAGCTCTCGATCCCGAGCAGGTTGCGCTTGAGACCGCCGCCCGCGACGAACAGCACGCCGGGAACGCGCCGCCAGGCGACGGTGTGCATCCGCACGCTCTCGGGCTTCGCCCCGCGGACCTCGGCGGCCAGGCGGCGCAGCTCGGCGATTCTGACGCGCGGCCCGGGATCGCCGCCGGGGCGGTTGTCGATCAGCAGCCAGTAATACGGCACCCCGATCGCGGCGATCAGCCCGATCAGCCACTTGTAGCGCCGCCTCACAACACTTCGCTCCGCGCGAGACCATAGCGCGCCAGCGCCGGGGCGAGCGCGGCGACATCCGGGCCGGCGCGGGTGAACAGCGCGAAGTCGGGCACTTCGCGCCGCCACGGCTGGCCCTGGGTCAAGTGCGCGATGCGCCGGGCGATGCCGTGGGCGCCGTCGACGAACCCGACCCCGTCGCCGAACGCGGCGGCGAGCTCGGCTTCGAGCAGCGAGAAATGCGTGCAGGCGAGGACCACGGTGTCGATTCTGTCGCCGCCCGGTTGCTCGCGCAAGCCCGCGGCGGCGCGGGCGTAAACCGCGGAATCGACCGCCTCGCCGCGCAGCCGGGCCTCGGCCGCGCCGACCAGCTCGGGCGCGGCGTGGCGGAGCAGCGTCTTGCCGGCCGCGAACTCGGCCTCGAGCCGGTCGACGTAGCCCTGGCGGATCGTCGCCTCGGTCCCGAGCAGGCCGATCGTGCCGCTGCGGGTGGCGAGCGCGGCGGGCTTGATCGCGGGGACGGTGCCGACGATCGGCACCTCGAGCACGTCGCGAACCATGCCCAGCGCGATCGTGCTGGCGGTGTTGCAGGCGATGCACACCAGCCGCGGGGCGAACCGCTCGGTCATCCGCCCGAGCAGGCCGGCGACGCGCGCGGCGATCTCGGCCTCGCTTTTAGCGCCATAGGGCAGCCCGGCGTTATCGGCGGCGTAGATCACCGGGGCGCCGGGGAGAGCCTCGCGCACCTCGGCCAGCACCGACAGCCCGCCGACGCCCGAATCGAAGATCAGGAGGGGTGAGGCGGAGTCGACCTCGTTTTGCAATGTCCCATCCCCCGTTCGTGTCGAGCGAAGTCGAGACACGCCACGCCAACGTGTCTCGATGCAGTTTATCCTGAGCGCCTGCAAGGCAGTCGAAGGGCTCGACACGAACGGGTCCGGTTTGGATCAAACAACGCCATTCGGGCTGTAAAGGGAAAGACAGCCCTTCGACAAGCTCAGGGCGGGCGGATATGAGGTTGAGAGATGGACGCAATCTATGCCCTCGCGCTCGGCTACCTGCTCGGATCGATCCCGTTCGGAGTGATCCTCACGCGCGCGTTCGGGGCGGGCGACTTGCGCAGCATCGGCTCGGGCAGCACCGGGGCGACCAACGTGCTGCGCACCGGGCGCAAGGGGCTCGCCGCGGCGACGCTGCTGCTCGACCTGCTCAAGGGCCTGGCCGCGGTGCTGATCGCCTGGCGCTGGTTGCCGGACGGGGTCGCGTGGGCCGCGCTGGGGGCGGTGATCGGGCACTGCTTCCCGGTCTGGCTGCGGTTCAAGGGGGGCAAGGGCGTCGCAACCAAGATGGGCGTCGCGCTGGGGCTCGGCTGGCAGCTCGGGCTGGCCTACGCGATGGTGTGGATCGCGGTTCTGGCGCTGACCCGGATCTCCTCGCTCGCCGGGATCAGCGCGGCGATCGCGGCGCCGATCGCCGCCGCGCTGCTCGGCGAGATGCGTTTCGTGCCGGTGCTCGTTGCGCTCGCTGCGCTGATCGCGTGGCAGCACCGCGCCAACATCGCTCGGCTGCGCGCGGGCACCGAACCGAAGGTCGGCGCGAAATCGTGACCGTTGCGCAGGACGAGGCGTTCGCCCGCATCCGCCTGCTGCGCTCGCCTCACATTGGGCCGATCTCATACCGCCAGCTGCTCGCGCGGTTCGGCAACGCGGCGGCAGCGCTCGAAGCTCTGCCCGATCTCGCCGGGCGCGGCGGCGCGGCTTACCGCGCGGCGCCGGCCGAGCGGATCGAGGACGAGATCGCCGCGGTGAAGCGCGCGGGAGCGCGTTACCTGTTCGACGATTCGCCCGACTATCCGCCGCTGCTCGGCGAGCTTGAGACCGCGCCGCCGGTACTGATCGTGCGCGGCGACGGCGCGCTGCTCGACCGTCCCGCGGTGGCGATGGTCGGCGCGCGCAACGCCTCGGCCGCCGCGGTCAAGCTGGCGCGCGATATCGCCGCGGCGCTGTCCGAAGCGGGACAAGTCGTGGTTTCGGGCCTGGCGCGCGGGATCGACGGGGCGGCGCATCACGGCGCGCTCGCCGGCCAGAACGGGCAAACCGGCGGGACGATCGGGGTTATCGCCAGCGGGATCGACGTTGCCTATCCGCCCGAGCACCGCGAACTTCAGGAGCGGATCGCCAGCGAAGGCCTGCTGATCGCCGAGCAGCCGCCCGGGACCGAGCCGCTGGCGCGGCATTTCCCCTCGCGCAACCGGATCATCGCCGGGCTCGCCGCGGGGACGCTGGTGGTCGAGGCCGCGCCCAAGTCGGGCTCACTCATCACCGCGCGGCTCGCGGGCGAGGCCGGGCGCGAGGTCATGGCGATCCCCGGCTCGCCGCTCGACAGCCGCGCGGCGGGCTGCAACCAGCTGATCCGCGACGGCGCGGTGCTGGTCCAGTCGGCGCAAGACGTGCTCGAGCTGGTCACCGGGTTCGCCGGAACCCCGCGCTCGCATTTTCGCGACAGCGCGCCCGTCCCGTTCGACCCGGTGGATGAGGGTCTCGCGCCGGAACGCAAGTGCGAGCCGGCCGACATCGCGCACCTCCTCGGCGTCGCGCCGGTCGGCGTCGACGAGCTGATCCGCCAGAGCGGGCAGGGCGCCGCCGCAGTCCAGCTCGCGCTGCTCGAGCTGGAGATTGCGGGGCGTTTGACGCGCCACGCCGGCGGCCGGGTGAGCCTCGCCTAGGGCGCCCAGCGCGCTTCCCTGATCCACCGGCTGTAGAGGAACTTGGTCCCCACGGTGACCGGCAGCCCCGCGTGCTCGGTCAGCGGGTCGACCGTGCCGTCGGGCAGCGCGTTGCGGAACACCACCGCGTCGCCCTTGCGGCCCCTGAGCTTGAGCGCGGCCTTTGGAAACACCGTCTCGCCGCCCTTGTAGTCGTGGCCCAGCCAGACCAGCGCGGTGAGCACGCGCTGGTTGGGCGCGGCGCGGACGAAGTCGAAGTGCGGGCGATACTCCTGCCCGCCCTTGTAGCGCAGCACTTGCGCGGCTTCGCCTTGCCCCGCGTCGGTTCCGCAAGCGGCGGCGAGGCGGCGGTTGAGCGCGTGGATCGCAGGGTCCTCGATCAGCCAGTGGAGCGTCGAGCCGTCCGAGCTGCGGAGCGGGTCGCGGACCAGCCGGCGCTGGCTGTCATAGACGGTCGAGGGCGCGTAGCCGGCCTCGGCGACCGCGAGCACGTAAGCGCACTCGGCGGCGGTGAACAGGCGCTCGTGGCGGACGATGTCGGGTTGCTCGCTCACCCGCTCACCGGGCCGGAGCGCGAGTGGGTCGCCGACATCGTCGAGCGCCATGCGTTCGACGATCTCGAGCGCGCTGCGACGCGCCGGATCGCGCTTGGCTTCACCGCGCAGACGCTCGAGCGCGCGCGCCCAGTCGCGCGGGCCCGCGATCCCGCTGGCGAGCAGATTGGTCGTGTAGATCGCCGCTGTCGCGTCGCCCGCGTCGTCCGCGCGCTCGAACAACGCGCGACCGGCGGCGGGATCGGGATCGACCCGGCCGCCCCAGCGCAATTCGCCGAGAATCCGCAGCGCCTCACCATTCCCCGCCGCGCCGAGCTGGTTGAGCGCGAGCAGCGCCTCCGGTTTGCGGCCTTCGGAAAGCTGCGCCAGCGCCTGGGCCACCCGGGGATCGCGAACCGCCATGGACCGCGCTATGCCAGCCCGGCACGGCAAAGGGGAGAGGGCGATGACGGGCGAGGGGTTTGCGCGGCGGATGTTCCGCTGGGCCGCGATCTACGGCGTGCTGGTGGTGGCGCCGCTCTACCTGCTGCCCCCGCCGGCACCGAAAAGCGAAGCCTACTATTACGGCTTCGTCGGCGCCGCGCTGGCGTTCCAGGGGCTGTACTGGATCATCGGCGGCGATCCGTTGCGCTATCGCGCGCTGATGCCGCTCGGGATGATCGGCAAGCTGTCGTTCGCGATCCCGGCGCTGACGCTGTTCGCGCTCGGCCCGCTCGACGCTCTGACTGCGATACCGGTCAGCATCGACGTCCTGCTCGCGCTAGGCTTCGCCGCGGCGTGGGCGAAAACGAGGCGGGTTGACGGGGCGGTCGCGACCTAGCCACCCTCGCGCGTGCCTACATACGCGTAAGGGTCGAACTCACTCATGCAGCTAGTCATCGTCGAATCGCCCGCCAAGGCGAAGACCATCGAGAAATACCTCGGCCCCGGCTTCAAGGTCCTCGCGAGCTACGGCCACGTCCGCGACCTGCCGGTCAAGGACGGCTCGGTGAAGCCCGACGAGGGCTTCGCGATGGACTGGGAGCTCAACGGCGACAAGCAGCGCCAGATGAAGGCGATCACCGACGCGGCCAAGACCGCCGACCGCCTGATCCTCGCCACCGACCCCGATCGCGAGGGCGAGGCGATTTCGTGGCACGTCCGCGAGCTGCTCGGCAGGCGCCGCGCGCTGCCCAAGGAAGTCGAGCGGGTCACCTTCAACGCGATCACCAAGCCCACCGTGCTCGAAGCGATGAAGCACCCGCGCGAGCTCGACCAGGACCTGATCGACGCCTATCTCGCGCGCCGCGCGCTCGATTACTTGTTCGGCTTCACGCTTTCGCCGGTGCTGTGGCGCAAGCTGCCCGGCGCGCGCTCGGCGGGGCGGGTCCAGTCGGTCGCTCTGCGCCTGATCGTCGAGCGCGAGCGCGAGATCGAGGCGTTCCGCAGCGCCGAGTACTGGTCGGTCACCGCGCGGCTCGAGCAGGGCGGGACCGAGTTCCCGGCGCGGCTGGTCAAGTTCGGCGGCGACAAGCTCGACCGCCTGAGCCTCGGCGACGAAGGCACCGCGATGCACGCGAAGGCCGCCGTCGAGGGCGCGGTTTTCCGCGTCGAGGAAGTCGAGACCAAGCCGACGCGGCGTAACCCCTATCCGCCGTTCACCACGTCCACCCTGCAACAAGAGGCGGCGCGAAAGCTCGGTTTCTCGGCAAGTCACACGATGCGCCTGGCGCAAGGGCTCTACGAGGCGGGCGCGATAACTTACATGCGCACCGACGGTGTGCAGATGGATTCGAGCGCGATCTCGGAAGCGCGCCGGACCATTTCGGAGCGTTACAACGGGCACTACCTGCCCGAGCAGCCACGCGTCTATCAGACCAAGGCCAAGAACGCGCAGGAAGCGCACGAGGCGATCCGCCCGACCGAGTTCGGCCGCGACAAGTTCGGCTCGGGCGACGAGGCGCGGCTCTACGAGCTCGTCTGGAAACGGGCGTTGGCGAGCCAGATGGCGAGCGCGAACATCGAGCGCACCACCGTCACCCTGCGCGACGGCACCGGCCGCCATGAGCTGCGCGCCACCGGGCAGGTGATCAAGTTCCCCGGCTTCCTCGCGGTTTACGAGGAAGGCCGCGACGCCAAGGCCGACGACGACGAGGATTCGGCGCTGCTCCCATCGCTGGCGAGCGGCGATACGCCCGCGAAAAAGGGCGTCGACGCGATCCAGCACTTCACCCAGCCGCCGCCGCGCTATTCGGAAGCCAGCCTGGTCAAGCGGCTCGAGGAGCTCGGCATCGGCCGACCCTCGACCTACGCCGCGACGCTCCAGGTGCTCAAGGACCGCAACTACGTCCGCACCGACAAGAACCGCTTCTTCGCCGAGGAATCAGGCCGGCTGCTGACCGCGTTCCTCGAGCGGTTCTTCGAGCGCTACGTCGGCTACGACTTCACCGCGGGGATGGAGGATGAGCTCGACGAGGTCTCGGGCGGGCGCGCCGCGTGGAAGGCAGTGCTCGAGGCGTTCTGGCGCGACTTCAAGCCCAAGTCCGACGAGGTGATGGAGCAGAAGCCGAGCGAGATCACCGCCGCGCTCGACCTGTTCCTCGCCGACTACCTGTTCCCGCCGCACGCCGACGGCAGCGACCCGCGGCTGTGCCCGCAGTGCGGTGAAGGGCGGTTGTCGCTGCGCGGCGGCAAGTTCGGCGCGTTCGTCGCCTGCTCGAACTATCCCGAGTGCAAGTACACCCGCCAGTTCGCGCAGCCCGGCGGGGCGCAAGGCTCGGGCGAGAACGGCGCGCTGGGGAAGGACCCCGACAGCGGGCTCGAGATCGTCCGCAAGACCGGGCGGTTCGGGCCCTACATCGAGCTGGGCGAGGGCAAGGAGGCCAAGCGCGCCTCGATCCCCAAGGACATCGGCGAGCTCGACCTCGAATGGGCGATCAAGCTGCTGTCGCTCCCCCGCACCATCGGCCCGCACCCCGACAGCGGCGAGCCGATCACCGCGAGCATCGGCCGCTACGGCCCCTACCTCACGCACAACGGCAAGTACGCCAAGCTGCGCGGCACCGCCGAGGTGTTCGAGACCGGCATGAACGCCGCGGTCGCCAAGCTGGCGGATGCGGGCAACCGCGGCGCCGGGCGCACGCCCGTAGAGCCGCTCAAGACCTTCGGCGCCCATCCCACCAGCGGCGGCGAGATCAAGCTGATGCAGGGCCGTTACGGCCCTTACGTCACCGACGGCACCACCAACGCCACGCTGCCGCGCGACAAGGCGCCCGACGACCTCACCGCCGAACAGGCCATCGCGCTGATCGACGAGCGCGCGGCGAAGGGTCCGGCGAAGAAGGGAGGCAAGCGCAAGCCGGCGGCCAAGAAGAAGGCGGCCGCCCGGTAAAGCTTTCGGGCGCGTTCATCACGTTGGCAATTCGGCAAGAATTTGGCGCTAGGACGGCCGAACAGTCGCCACAGGGTCGCCTCGCTTGATCGAGATCGAAATCCAGAACGAGACCTACCAGAGCCAGGAGCGGCTGCGCTTCGCGGTGGTGCCGCGCATCGGCGAGGGCATCCGCCTGCGCGAGCCTGGCGGGTTCTGGGCGTCGTACGACGTGCTCGACCTGTGGTATCAAAAGGCCGAGTACGGCGACGTCTGGGTGCCTTATCTCCACGTCCGCAAGACCGTCGGCGAGGGGGGCGTGCAGCCCCTGCCGCTGGCGCAACGGGAGCAAGACCCATTCACGGCCTGATCAAACGAATGACCGGCCCGATCCGGGCTTCGAGCGCGGGCTACGCGCCCGAGGTTGCCCCACCCGCCGCGATGCCCGCCGCGCCGCCGGCCTCGCCCGCGCCGGTCGAGGCGGAAGCGCCGCCGCCGGCGCCACCGGTCACCGACCGTCAAGCGTTGCGGACCTGCCTGATCGTCGACGATTCGCGTGTGGTCCGCAAAGTCTCGCGCCGCATCGTCGAAGGCCTCGGCTACGCGGTGACCGAGGCCGAGAACGGCGAGGAGGCGCTCGCGCGCTGCCGCGCCGCGATGCCGGCGCTGATCCTGCTCGACTGGGACATGCCGGTGATGACCGGGATCGAGTTCCTCACCGCGGTCCGCGCGCTCGACGGCGGCGATCGTCCCAAGGCGATGTTCTGCACCAGCCACGCCGCGCCGCACGACATCCACCAGGGCTTCGCCGCGGGCGCCGACGAATACGTGACCAAGCCGTTCGACGAACCCAAGCTGCGCGCCAAGCTCGAGCGCATCGGCGCGATCTGAGCACTGGCCTGGGCGGGAGCCGGGGCGTAAGGCCCGCAGATGAGCGAACGCTTCGAACGCCACAAGCAGCCTTGGACGAGCGAGGAGCTCGGCAAGCTGCGCATCCTCGCCGCCAAGGGCAAAGGCCTCAAGGAGATCGCCAAGGCGCTGGGCCGCAGCGAGGAATCGACTAAGGACCGGGCGAAGACGGACGGGGTGGGGATCGCGAAGTTGCGGTAGGATTGCATCCAACGCTTCCGACACCCTCAACGCGTCAGGCAATCCACGTGGGCAGTATCTCCTTTATTTGCCATGTCCCGTCTCGCCGCCTTTCGAGGCGGATGGATTGGCCACCTCCTCCGAGCGGTGCCACGACGCTTGAATCCTCAAGAAGCGCGAAGCGGCCATCATCACTGATCGCTGGCATCGATATGCCAATGTAGGTCCAGAAATACGTTCCATCGGCCCGCTGTGGCGGCAAACCCCTTTCGCTGCTTAGGCCGTATGGAATTTTTGATTCGTCCAAGATCGCCTTGATCTCAGCGCAACTCAGAAATGGGCTTTGTGACGCGATACGCTCTTGCTTGCGTGCAAGTTCGTTGTCCACTTTGTATTTTGGCACGTCAAATTCTCGACCTTCTTCTGAAGCCAGAAACTCATTCACTGATACTAAATCAGTTTGATACGCTGATTGAATATCAAAGAAATAGGGCCGAGATGGTTTCTGAGCAATCAGGTGCGTCAATTATGTCGCAGCGGCCGAGCACGCGGCTACCCGACGCTCTTCCTGGCGATGCCGCGATAGAGCAAGGGCCGATATCGCTATCGATATGATCACGATAACGCTGAGAGGCGGGGACAATCTCACTTCACCCAATCCAGCCCGATCTCGTCATAAATCTCCCGGCTCTCCGCCCACGCCTCGTCGACCTTGACGTGGAGGAACAAGTGGACCTTCACGCCCAATAGCTTGCTCAATTCCACCCGCGCGGCCTCGCCGATCGCCTTGATCCGGGCGCCGCGCTTGCCGAGCACGATCGGCTTCTGGCTCTCTCGCGCAATGACGATCTGCTGGCGCACCTCGACGCTGCCGTCCTTACGGTGAGTATAGCTCTCGGGACGGACCGCGGCGTCGTAGGGGAGCTCTTCGTGGAGCTGGCGGTAGAGCTGCTCGCGGGTGATCTCGGCGGCCATCAGGCGCTCGCTGGCGTCGCTGACCTGGTCCTCGGGATAGTGCCATTCGCTTGTCGGCATCAGCTCGGCGAGGCGCGCCTTGAGCTCGGCCACGCCGTCGCCGGTCAGCGCCGAGATGAAGAACACCTCGTCGAAGCCGGCGGCGCCGACCATGTCCTCGGCGAGCCTCAGCAGCGGCTCCTTGGCGCCCGCGTCGACCTTGTTGAGCGCGAGCAATTTGCGCTCCTTGCGGGTCGCCAGCGCCTCGAGGATCGGGGTCAGCTCGTGGCGGCGCTGCTTGACGCTGTCGACCACCAGCAGGATCGCATCGGCCTCGCTCGCGCCCTCCCACGCGGCGGCGACCATCGCGCGGTCGAGGCGGCGCCGCGGCGCGAAGATGCCGGGGGTGTCGGCGAGGATCATCTGCGTCTCGCCTTCGAGCGCTATGCCGAGCAGCCGCGCGCGCGTGGTCTGCGCCTTGGCGCTGACCGCGGCGACTTTCTGCCCGACGAGCGCGTTGACCAGCGTCGACTTGCCCGCGTTGGGCGCGCCGAGCACGGCGACGAGGCCGCAGCGTGTGGCCATCACCCGAACTCCGCCATGAACGCCTTGGCCGCGAGCGTCTCGGCCTCCTGCTTGCTGCTCCCGGCGGCCTGCGCCTCGCCGACGCCCTTGACCGCAACGGTCACGGTGAAGCTCGCCGCGTGATCGGGGCCCTCGCGGGCGAGCAGCGTGTAGACCGGCGGCTTGTGCCTGCTTCCCGCGGCCCATTCCTGGAGCGCCGCCTTGGGGTGCTTCTTCTCGCCCGTGCCCGCGGCGAGCAGCGGCGCCCACAGCCGCCGCACCAGCGCGCGCGCCGCGTCGTAACCGCGCTCGACGAACAGCGCGCCGATCAGCGCCTCGATTCCGTCGCCGAGGATGTTGTCGCTGTCCGCGCCGCCGTCGTCGCGCGCCTGCTTGCCGAGCCGCAAGTGCGCAGGCAGGCCCGCGTCGCGCGCGATCTGGGCGCAGCTATGCCCGCTGACCAGCGCGTTGAGGCGCTGCGACAGCGTCCCTTCGGCGTCGCGCCCGCGCTCGTGCAGCCATTCGGCGATGGCGAGCCCGAGCACGCGGTCGCCGAGGAACTCCAGCCGCTCGTAATTGCGCGGCTCGCCCATGCTGCCGTGCGTCAGCGCCTCGCTCCACAGCGCCGGATCGCGCGGCGCTTCGCCGGTGATCGCCGTCAGAAACGCCGAGGTCTCAGCGCTGAGCTTGCTCAAAAAGTGCCCCCGAGCCGGTTCCACCGCGCCGCGGTGAACCAGGTCCACGGCAGCAGCCACGCCGCGCCGCCGTCGGTCGAGAACATCATCACGCTCGCCCGCCCGACGAGGTTGGCCTGCGGGACGATCCCGATCCCGCCGCCCTCGACCGCGGGAAAGCGGCTGTCCATCGAGTTGTCGCGGTTGTCGCCCATCAGGAACACGTGGCCTTCGGGGACGACGATCGGCGCGGTGTCGTCCTGCGGGGTGACGCCGACGTCGAGCACTTCGTACGATTTGCCGCCCGGCAGCGTCTCACGATAGCGCGGATAGCGGCACACCGCGGTGCCGTCCGCGGCGCGCGCCTCGAACTGCAACGCCAGGCAATCGGTGTTGGGCGAGACCGCGATCTCGAAATCGGCGAGCCGCGCCTTGGGCACCGGCTTGCCGTTGAGCACCAGCCGCCCGCCGGTCATCTGCACGGTATCGCCGGGCAGGCCGATGACGCGCGTGATGTAGTCGACGTCGTCGGTCGGCGGGGCCTTGAAGATCACCACGTCGCCGCGCTTCGGCTGATGCGCGAAGATCCGCCCCGGGATCAGCGGCACGCTGAACGGCAGCGAGTATTTCGAAAAGCCGTACGGCCACTTGGCGGCGAGCAGGTAGTCGCCGTTCTGCAAGCGCGGCAGCATCGATTCGCTTGGGATGTTGAACGGCGAGAAGAAAAAGCTGCGGAAGATCGCCACGACCAGCGCGAGCTTGAGCAGGAAGACCGGGAAGCTGTCTTCCTTCTTGGCCGGCTTGTCGGGCTGGACGGGATCGGCGGCGAGCGGTTCGGGCATGACGGTGGCGGTCATCGGCGGGGTGGTGTCCTCGGGCAAGTGTGTTACTGCCTTAATACGCTAGGTTGACACGGTTGACACGGTCCAGCGGAAAGTTCCTCCCCCGGCACGGGGAGGGGGACCGCCGCAGGCGGTGGAGGGGACGGGCCGCTCAACGCAACCTTGCGCAATCCGGCGACTCCCCTCCGTCAGCGCTACGCGCTGCCACCTCCCCGTCCCGGGGAGGAACTTGCGGCTTCACACCTCGCATCGGCGGCGGCATAGGCGGCGAGAGCCGGTGTAGGAAAGCAAAAACGATGAACTGGACCGCCCTTGCCGCGCTGCCGCGGCCGACGCTCGCCGAGCTGTTCGAGGACCCGGGCCGGGTCGACGCGCTCGCCGCGATGCTCGACCTGCCGGGCGAGGCGATCCGCTTCGACTGGAGCAAGACGCACCTCGACGATGCGGTGATCGCGGCGCTGTCCGCGATCGCCGAGCACGCCGACTTCTCGGTCCAACGCGACGCGTTGTTCGCGGGCGGGATCGTCAACCCCAGCGAGGGCCGCGCCGCGACGCACACCGCGCAGCGCGGGGTGGGCGACGCCGCCGCGGTCGAGGAGGCGCAGGCGCTCCACGAGCGGATGCGGCTCTTGGTCGAGGCGATCCACGGCGGCACTTTCGGCGAGATCCGCCACCTGATCCACATCGGCATCGGCGGCTCGGCGCTCGGCCCCGCGCTGGCGATCGACGCGCTCGCCCGCTACAACGCGAAAGTTCAGGTCCATGTCGTCTCGAACATCGACGGCTGCGCGCTCGAGGCCGCGTTCGCGCAGTGCGATCCCGCAGCGACGCTGATCGCGGTCGCGAGCAAGACCTTCACCACCACCGAGACGATGACCAACGCGGCCAGCGCGCTCGAATGGCTCGAGGAAAGCGGGATCGCCGATCCGCTCGGCCGCGTCGTGGCGCTCACCGCCTACCCCGAGAAGGCGGTCGAATGGGGGGTCGACGAGACCCGCGTGCTGCCGTTCCCCGACACCGTCGGCGGGCGTTATTCGCTGTGGTCGTCGATCGGTTTTCCAATCGCGCTGGCGCTGGGGTGGGAGGCGTTCGCGGCGATGCTCGACGGCGCGGCGGCGGTCGATCGCCATTTCCGCGATGCGCCGCCGGCGGAAAACCTTCCGCTGCGCGCGGCGTTCGCCGACTTGTATTACGCGCAAGTGCGGGGGTGCGAGACGCGTGCAACCTTCGCTTACGACGAGCGGCTGCGGCTGCTGCCGAGCTACCTCCAGCAGCTCGAGATGGAATCGAACGGCAAGTCGGTGACCGCCGACGGCGTGGCGCTCGGCCGGGCGAGCGCGGTGGTGACCTGGGGCGGGGTCGGCACCGACGCGCAGCACGCGGTGTTCCAGCTGCTCCACCAGGGCACGCACCTGATCCCGGTCGATTTCGTCGCGGTTCGGACGCCGGGCGACGACCTCGACCCGGCGCATCACCGCATCCTCCTGACCAACTGCTTCGCCCAGGGCGCGGCGCTGATGGCCGGGCAGGCCGGAGCCGACGGCCACCGCGCCTATCCCGGCAACCGCCCGAGCGCGACGATCCTGCTCGACGTGCTCGATCCTGCCAGCTTCGGCGCGCTGATCGCGTTCCACGAGCACCGCACCTTCGCCAACGCGGCCTTGCTGGGGATCAACCCGTTCGACCAGTTCGGGGTCGAGCTGGGCAAGGCCATCGCCAAGAAGATCGAGGCGGGTGGGCAGAGTTTTGATGCGAGCACGCAGGCGCTGCTCGAGGCGGCGGGGCTGGGGTGACAGTGCTCCGCCAGGGCGCGAGCGAGCAGAAGGGACGGGCGATTCTGATTGAACCGGGACCCGAATTGCGCTCATGTGAGTGGGGACGGAAGGTCGAACATGAAGCACTACCGCGTCAACAAGGTGGCCCGCGTGGGCGGCAACGTGATCAAGCGGAAGGACATCCTCGCCGCGAACGACGGCGAGGCGGTCGAGCGCGCCCGGCATGATGAAGATTGCCCGGTCTGCGAAGTCTGGCGCGAAGGCAAGCCGGTGGCCGCGATCGTCCAAAACTAACGCGAGAATCAACAAGCCCGTTTGTCGGGCACGATTGCTCGCACTCATTCATAAAAGGCATTGGCAGCCGCTGGTGGCGCGCGCCATATCGCGCCCGCAACAGGAGCGCAGTGGATGGCCCGGACTTACGACTACGATCTGTTCGTCATCGGCGCGGGATCGGGCGGGGTGCGCGCGAGCCGAGTGGCGGCGGCGCATGGGGCCAGGGTCGCGGTGGCCGAGGAGCACCGTATCGGCGGGACCTGCGTGATCCGCGGCTGCGTGCCCAAGAAGCTCTTGGTCTACGGCTCGCACTTCGCCGAGGAATTGCAGGACGCGGCGCATTACGGCTGGACGGTCGACAAGATGAGCTTCGACTGGAACGTGCTGCGCGACACCGTGCTCAAGGACGTCGACCGGCTCAACGAGGCCTACACCGCGACGCTCGAAAGTCACGGGGTCGAGCGCTTCCTCGAGCGCGCCACGGTGACCGGTCCGCACGGCGTCAAGCTGGCGAGCGGGCGCGAGATCAGCGCCAGGGTAATCCTGATCGCCACCGGCGCGTGGCCGGTGATGCCCGAGTTCGAAGGCAACGAGCACGCCATCACCTCGAACGAGGTGTTCCACCTTCCCAAGCTACCCAAGCGCGTGGTGATCCAGGGTGCGGGTTATATCGCGATGGAGTTCGCGGGCATCTTCAACGCGCTCGGCTCGACCGTGACGGTGGTCAATCGCAGCGACGTGATCCTGCGCGGCTACGACGAATCCTTACGCGATCGCCTGCTCCAGATCACCATGGCGCGCGGCATCCAATACCGCTTCAACTGCCCGGTCGAGAAGATCGGCAGGAAGGGCGAGTGCTTCGAGGTCACGGTCAAGGGCCACGATCCGTTTGAGGCCGACGCGGTGCTGATCGCCACCGGGCGTAGGCCCAACACCAAGGGCCTCGGGCTTGAAAGCGCGGGGATCGAGCTGGGCGAGCACGGCGAGGTCGCGGTCGGCGACGACAACCGCTCGAGCTGCCCGAGCATCTACGCGGTGGGCGATGTCACCAACCGGGTCCAGCTCACCCCCGTCGCGATCCGCGAGGGCCAGGCGTTCGCCGACAGCGTGTTCGGCCAGGCGCCCGCGACGGTCGATTACGGCTGCATCCCGAGCGCGGTGTTTTCGCAGCCACCGCTCGCCGGCGTGGGCCTCACCGAAGGTCAGGCGCGCAACAAGTACGGCTCGATTCGGGTGTTCAGCAGCGACTTCCGGCCGATGAAGAACGTCTTCGCCGAGCGCCAGGAGCGCGGGCTCTACAAGCTGATCACCGACGCGGCGACCGACAAGATCGTCGGCCTGCACATGATCGGTCCCGAAGCGCCCGAGATCCTCCAGGCGGCGGCGATCGCGGTCAAGGCCGGGCTGACCAAGGCCGACTTCGACGCGACGGTCGCGCTGCATCCGAGCATGGCCGAGGAGCTGGTTCTGATGCGTTGAGTCCGGTTGCTGAATGCAACCCGGGGGCGTAGCCTAGCCGCTTGGGGAGAGCATGATGGCGAACGAAGGCAAGCCGGTCCTGGTCACCGGCGGTAGCGGCTACATCGGCGGTGAGCTGATTCGCCAGCTTTTGGCCAAGGGCTGGACCGTCCACACCACGGTGCGCAACCTCAAGAAAGAGCAGGGGCTGCGCGCCGCGATCGGCGACAGCGGCGGGCGGCTCAAGGTGTTCAAGGCCGAGTTGATGGACGACGCCGGCTGGGCCGAGGCCACCGCCGGATGCAGCCATGTCGCGCACGTCGCCTCTCCGTTTCCGGTCGGCGTGCCGAGGAATGAGGACGAGCTCATCGTCCCGGCGCGCGAAGGCGCGTTGCGCGCGCTTCGCTTCGCCCGCGAGGCCGGAGTGACGCGGTTCGTGATGACCAGTTCGGCCGCGGCGATCGCATACGGGCATGCGCCGGGCAAGACCGAGTTCACCGAAGCCGACTGGACCAACGTCGATGCCGCCGGCGTACAACCGTACGTCAAGTCCAAGACGATCGCCGAGCGCGCCGCGCGCGAGTGGGTCGCGCGCGAGGGCGGCGGCATGGCGTTCTGCACGGTCAACCCGGTGCTGGTGCTCGGCCCGGTGGCAAGCGCCGACCTCGCCGCTTCGGTCGAGATTCCCAAGCGCCTGCTCGAAGGCTCGATCCCGGCGCTGCCCGACGTCGGCTTCAGCGTGGTCGACGTGCGCGACGTCGCCGAGCTCCACGTGCTCGTCCTCGAAGCGCCCGAGGACAAGGTCAGCGGTGGCCGCTTCATCGCCGCGGCGGGGCCGTTCTACAAGATGGCCGACGTCGCTCGGGTGCTGCGCGAACGGTTGGGCGACAAGGCCCGCAAGGTGCCCGCCCGCCGGATGCCCGACTTGCTTGTGCGCCTGTTCGCCATGGTCAGCCCCGATATCCGCCAGCTCACCGGCGAGCTCGGGCGGGTGCGCTCGACCAGCGGACAGCACGCGCGCGATGTCCTGGGTTGGTCACCGCGCGACCCCGACCAGACGATCGAGGACACCGCGCGCAGCCTGATCGAGCGGGGGCTCGTCAAGGTTTAACCGCTCGATTAAGCCGCCCTTGACGCTACGGCGGCCGCCCGGCAAGGCTGCGCCGCAGGTTGCTCAGGGGATCGCATGTCCGCCAATATCGCCGAGCTCGAGAAACGCCGCGCCGCCGCTCGCCTGGGCGGCGGGCAGAAGCGGATCGACACCCAGCACGCCAAGGGCAAGCTGACCGCGCGCGAGCGGCTCGAGGTGTTGCTCGATGAGAACAGCTTCGAGGAGCTCGACATGTACGTCGAGCACAACTGCGTCGATTTCGGGATGGAGGAGCAGGTCTTCCCCGGCGACGGGGTGGTCACCGGCAGCGGCACGATCAACGGCCGGCTGGTCTACGTGTTCAGCCAGGATTTCACCGTGTTCGGCGGGAGCTTGTCCGAACGTCACGCGCAGAAAATCTGCAAGGTGATGGACACCGCGATGAAGGTCGGCGCGCCGGTCATCGGGCTCAACGACAGCGGCGGCGCGCGCATCCAGGAAGGCGTCGCCAGCCTCGGCGGCTATGCCGAGGTGTTCCAGCGCAACGTGCTGGCGAGCGGGGTGATTCCGCAGCTCAGCCTGATCATGGGGCCGTGCGCGGGCGGGGCGGTCTATTCGCCGGCGATGACCGACTTCATCTTCATGGTGAAGGATTCGAGCTACATGTTCGTCACCGGACCCGACGTGGTCAAGACCGTGACCAACGAGGTGGTGACGCAGGAAGAGCTCGGCGGGGCGGTCACCCACACCACCAAGACCAGCGTCGCCGACCTCGCCTGCGAGAACGACATCGAGGCGCTGCTGATCGCGCGCGACTTCATCGATTACCTGCCCGCGTCGAACCGCGAGCATGTGCCCGAGCGGCCCACCGCCGACCCGTTCGACCGCCGCGAGGACAGCCTCGACAGTCTGATCCCGGCCAACGCCAACCAGCCGTACGACATGCACGAAGTCGTGCGGAAGACGATGGACGAGGGCGAGTTCTTCGAGATCCAGCCCAGGCACGCCGCCAACATCATCTGCGGGTTCGGGCGGATCGAGGGGCGCACGGTGGGCGTGGTCGCCAACCAGCCGATGGTGCTCGCCGGTGTGCTCGACATCAATTCATCGAAGAAGGCGGCGCGGTTCGTCCGCTTCTGCGACGCATTCGACATCCCGATCGTCACGTTCGTCGACGTCCCCGGTTTCCTCCCCGGCACCGCGCAGGAATTGGGCGGGATCATCAAGCACGGCGCCAAGCTGCTGTTCGCCTATGCCGAAGCGACCGTCCCCAAGATCACCGTGATCACCCGCAAGGCTTACGGCGGCGCCTACGACGTCATGGCTAGCAAGCACTTGCGCGGCGACCTCAACTACGCCTGGCCCACCGCCGAGATCGCGGTGATGGGCGCCAAAGGCGCGGTCGAGATCATCTTCCGCGGGCTCAACGCCGAGGGCATCGCCGAGAAGACCCGCGAATACGAAGAACGCTTCGCCAACCCGTTCGTCGCGGCGAGCAAGGGTTTTATTGATGAGGTAATCTATCCGCACTCGACCCGGCGGCGGGTGGCGTTGGGGTTGCGGAAGCTGCGCGGCAAGCAGCTCGAAAACCCGTGGAAGAAGCATGACAATATCCCGCTCTGAGAAGTCCAGATGAGCACCCACACAGCCACGATCCGCTGGAGCC
>DATLDS010000146.1:0-12448 GCA_035525735.1 Novosphingobium sp. | reverse complement strand
AAGCCGCACTCGTCGACCGTGATCCCGGCGAGGACCAGCCGTGCGATCAACTCGGTGCGCAGTTCGCCGGCGACCTGGTCGTGGCTGCCGCGCAGCGTCACTTCCTGGTGCGCGAAGTCGTCGTAGGGATATCGCGAGCCGATCGCGCGCACCGCCGCCTCGATCTGGACCATCACGAACGCGCGGTAATCGTCGACGTCGTAGAGCGCCTGCGCGGTGTCGACCACGCGCCACACCACTTGCGCGGCGATCTCGATCGGGTTGCCGCGCAAGTCGTTGACCTTGATCCGCTCGGAGATGAGGTTGTTGGCGCGGACCGAAAGCTTGGTCTTGCCCATCCACGGCCAGACCCAGCGCAGACCGGGGTTGCGGTCGGTCCCGCGATAGCTGCCGAACAGCGTGATCGCCACCGCCTGATTGGGCTGGATCATGTAGAAGCCCGAGGCGATCCCGATCAGCGCGAGCAGCCGCAAGGCGGTGAAGATCAGGAAGCTCGGCAGCTCGGCGTCGATCGAGGAGAGCGGCAGGTCGGCCGAATTGCCGCTGGCGATGGCGACGGTGCGCCAGATCGTCAGCGCGAGCAGCGCGACGAAAATCAGCAGCATCAGGTAGCCGCTGGCGCTCCACGCGGACTTTTCGCGGCTCGCGCTCATCGCGGGATGCGGATCAGACATGATGATAACCCCCGAGTCGATATTAAGATGATATCATATTTATCATCGGCCGCGCGCCAGTCAAGCGGTATCGGCGGCGCTCACCTCAGTGGGCACGGACCACCGCCAGGAACGCCTCGCCATAAGCCTCGAGCTTGCGCGCGCCGACCCCGCTGATCCGACCGAGCTCGACGAGGCTCGCGGGGCGCGTCGCGGCGATCTCGCGCAGCACCGCGTCGTGGAAGATCACGTACGGCGGCAACTGGGCCTCGGCGGCGAGCTCGCGGCGCAGCGCGCGCAGCGCCTCGAACAGCGGGTCGCCGACCGGGTTGATCCCTGCCGAGTCGCGTCTGCGGCGGCGTTCGCGCACGGGCGGCACGACGATCTCGACGCTCTTTTCGCCGGTCAGGATCGCGCGCGCCTCGCCCGTTAGCGCGAGCCCGCCGTGCTCGGTCGAGGTCAGGCAGCCGCGCGCCTCGAGCGCGCGGGCGAGCGGGCGCAGCAGACGCGCCTCGTCGGGGCCGACGATCCCGAACACGCTCAAGCGGTCGTGACCGCGCGCGACGATCCGCTCGTCGCTCGCGCCGGTGAGCACTTTCTCGAGGTGGCCGAGCCCGAAGCTCTGCCCGGTGCGATAGACCGCGCTGAGCAGCTTGCGCGCGGTCTCGCTGGCGTCGATCACCCCCGGGGCGTTCAGGCAGTTGTCGCAGTTGCCGCAGGTTTCGGGCGGGTCCTCGCCGAAATGGCGGAGCAGGATCGCGCGGCGGCAGCCGGGGGTCTCGACCAGCGCCGCCAGCGCCTTCAGCCGCGCGCGCTCGCCGTCGCGGCGCTGCTCCTCGACTTCGCCCAGGCGCTGGCGCGCGCGGGCGAAATCGTCGCCGCCCCACAGCATCACCGCGCTCGCCGGGTCGCCGTCGCGGCCGGCGCGCCCGGTTTCCTGGTAATAGGCCTCGATCGACTTGGGCAGCCCGGCGTGGGCGACGAAACGGACGTCGGGCTTGTCGATCCCCATCCCGAACGCCACCGTGGCCACCATCACGATGTCCTCGCTGTCGACGAACGCCGCCTGGTTGGCGGCGCGCACGGCTGGCTCGAGCCCGGCGTGATAGGGCAACACCGCGCGACCGCCCGCCGACAACTGCTCGGCGAACTTCTCGACCTGCTTGCGGGTCTGCGCGTAGACGATCCCCGGCCCGGGATGCTCGGCGAGCAATTGCACGAGCTGGCGGGCGGGATTGTCGCGCGGGCGGATCGCGTAGCGGATGTTGGGCCGGTCGAACCCGGCGACGATCGCCTCGGGAATCCCGAGCTGGGCGAGGATGTCGGCGCGGGTGTGCGCGTCGGCGGTCGCGGTCAGCGCGAGGCGTGGAACCCGCAGGAACGCGTCCATCAGCGGGCGCAACAGGCGATAGTCGGGGCGGAAGTCGTGACCCCATTCGCTGACGCAATGCGCCTCGTCGATCGCGAACAGCGCGAGGGGCGCCGTGCTCAGCAGCTCGCGGAAATGCGGCTGCGAGGCGCGCTCGGGGGCGACGTATAGCAAGTCGAGCTCGCCGCCGCGGAACGCGTCGATCGTCGCCTCGCGATCGGCGTCGGCGCTGGTCAGCGTCGCGGCGCGGATGCCGTTGACGCGCGCCGCTCGCAACTGGTCGTGCATCAGCGCGATCAGCGGCGAGATCACCACGCAAGTGCCCGGCAGCAGCACGGCGGGAAGCTGATAGCACAGCGATTTGCCCGCACCGGTCGGCATCACCGCGAGCAGCGACGCGCCGGCCATGACGTGCTCGATGACGCGTTCCTGGACGCCGCGAAACGCGGGGAAGCCGAACACCCGGCTCAGGGCTTCGAGCGCGTTTCCTTGCGAGGTTGACACGGTTGACACGGTCCTGGGGTCAAACTCCGCAGCGCCCTCAAGGCTATCGCCGGGGTACGTCAGGGGGCGGGTCGAAACAGGCTCCATCGGCCTGCTCATGGCAGATCGGCGGCGTGTAGGAAAACGGTTCGACGGGTCAGCGCTTCTTCGCGGCTCGCCGGACGATTTGCTCTTCGCGGGCGGCCCAGCTCGAGCGGCCGCGCGGCTCGTCGTCGGGAACCGCGGTGGTGAAGAACGCCACCCCGCGCCCTGCGGAGCGGTCGACCCACAGCCCCGAGCGCAAGCCGTAAGCCTCGCCCGAATGGCCGATCCGCACCGCGCCGTCGCCGAACAGGTCGTCGCGCGGCGATCCGCCGATTTGCTGGACCGCGAGCCCATAGGCATGGAACACGCCGTCGCTCTCGCCGTCCTCGCCAAGCCCGTTGGTCCCGTCGAAGCGCCACGCCGGGCGGGTCATCTCGGCGAACGCGGCGGGGCTCAGAAACCCATTGCCCCCCCCGAGCAGCATCCGCCCGACTTGCGCGAGATCGCGCATCGAGATGCGAAGGCCCCCTTGCGGCGAGAACAGCGCGCCGTTGTCGCCGAGCCGATAGTTGCTGAGATCGCACGAGCCGTCGGCGGCGGGGACGACCAGGCATCTCGGGGCTTTCCCGCCGAGGTCGTCGTTCGCGACTTCCCCGTTCGCGCGGTAAAGCACCACCGTGCGGCGCAGCGCCGCGGGGCGGCAGCCCGACCAGTTATAGCACGCGCCTAATCCCAGCGGGCGCAGCACCTCGCGCGCCATCAGCCGGTCGAAACGCTCGCCGCTCGCGCGCTCGATCACGCTCGCGACGACGGGGAAGTTGATGTTGGCATAGTGGAACCAGTCGCTGCCCGGCGCGTGGCCGGCGTCCCATACCCGCGGATCGGTCAGCCGCTCGCGCAGCGTTTCGCCGAACGGAATGATGTACAGCTCGCCGCCGTCGACCAGGCTCGAACGGTGCGACAGCAGCCGCCGCAGCGTGATCGGCGCGTCGGGGAACGCCGGGTTGCGAAGCCGCCAGCCGAGATAATCCGAAACGTCGCGATCGAGCTCGAGCACGCCCCGGTCGACCAGCCGCATCACTCCGAGCGCGGTCACCAGCTTGGACACGCTGGCGATCCGCACCGGGTCGTCGGCGGTGACCTTGCGGCCGCTAGCGCGGTCGGCAAGGCCCTCGGCGACGACGACGCGCGTGCGGTGAGCGTCGAAGGCCACGGCGACGGAGGCGGGCGGAGCAGCGAGGGCGGCCGGACCGATGCCAGCCATTAGCGCCACGATTGCCAGCGCGGGGACGCGGCGGACCGCCCGCGGCGCTGCCCATCGACTCGCCACGCCGGCAAAGCTAGGCTGCCGCACGGGTCGGGCGTTGCAGCGCAGCGGGAGGTCGATCCATGGTCAAGCCTGTCAAGTTCGCCCACGTGGTCTACCAGACGCGGCGTTACGACGAAATGATCGCTTGGTACCGCCGGGTGTTCGAGGCCGAGGTGGTCCATCAGGACCCGGGACTGGCGTTCCTGACGTACGACGACGAGCACCACCGCTTCGCCTTCGCCAATCTCGACGCGCTCAACCCCGACGGGAAGGGCCAGGACTACCGCGGGACCATCGGCGTCAATCACGTCGCGTATACCTACGCCGGCGTGGGCGATCTGCTCGAAACCTACGCGCGGCTGAAGGAGGCCGGGATCGAGCCGTACTGGTCGGTTCATCACGGCATCACGCTGTCCAACTATTACCGCGACCCCGACGGCAACCGGATGGAATTCCAGGTCGATGCCGAGGCCGATTACATGGCGACCGATGCGTTCGCGGCCAACCCTGTCGGGGTCGAGGTCGACATGGAGGCCTTGCTCGCCCGTTATCGCGCCGGCGGCGATCCGCTCGAGCTGCTGGCGCGTCCGGACGGGCCGATGTCGCCGATCCCGCAAGAGCACGGGATGACCTGATCAGTCGAGGTTGGGGCGCAGCCAGCGTTCGGCGGCGGCGAGGTCGATCCCGCGTCGCGCGGCATAGTCCTCGAGCTGGTCGCGGCCGATCCGCGCGACGCCGAAATAAGACGCTTCGGGATGCGCGAAGTAGAACCCGCTGACCGCCGCGGTCGGCAGCATCGCGTGGCTCTCGGTCAGCACGACCCCGGCGTTGTCGGTCGCCTTGAGCAGGTCGAACAGCACCGGCTTGAGGCTGTGGTCGGGGCACGCGGGATAGCCCGGCGCGGGGCGGATGCCGCGGTACTGCTCGCGGATCAGCGCCTCGGTGGTCAGTTGCTCGCCCGGCGCGTAGCCCCACAGCTCGCGGCGGACCTTCTGGTGCAACGCTTCGGCGAACGCCTCGGCGAAACGGTCGGCGAGCGCTTTCAGCAGGATGTCCGAATAATCGTCGTGGTCGGCGCGAAATCGCTCGAGGTGCGGCTCGATCCCGTGGATCGCCACCGCGAACCCGCCGATCCAGTCGCCGTCGGGATCGACGAAGTCGGCGAGGCAGAAATTCGCCCGATCTCGCGACTTTCTCACTTGCTGGCGCAGGAAGGGGAGAAGGACGTGCTCCTCGCGCTCGACCAGATGGACCGTCACGTCGTCGCCGTCCCGCGCGCACGGCCACAGGCCGACGACGCCCTTGGCGGTGAGCCACTTCTCGCCGATGATCCTGTCGAGCATCGCGTCGGCATCGGCCTTGAGCGAACGCGCGGTGTCGCCGACGACCTCGTCCGCAAGGATCGCGGGATAAGTCCCGGCGAGTTCCCAGGCGCGAAAGAACGGGGTCCAGTCGATGTAGTCGCGCAGGTCCGCCAGCGACCAGTCGTCGAACGCGTGCACGCCCGGCTCGAGCGGCGGCGCAGGCTTGTCAGCATAGTTGGGATCGTAGAAGTTGGCGCGCGCTTCATCGAGACTGAGCAGCACGCTCTGCGCTTTGCCCTCGCGCGCCTCGCGCACCTTTTGATATTCGGCCGCCGTGCTCTCGACGAAGCCTTCCGCCTGCGTTTCGGACAGCAGTTGCGAGGCGACGCCGACCGCGCGGCTGGCGTCGTTCACATGGATCACCGGCCCGTCATAAGCCGGGTCGATCCGCAGCGCGGTGTGGAGCTTGCTGGTCGTCGCCCCGCCGATTAGCAGCGGAATCGTCATTCCCGCGCGCTTCATCTCCTCGGCGACGGTGACCATCTCGTCGAGCGACGGGGTGATCAGGCCGGACAGCCCGATCATGTCGGCCTGGTTGTCGTTGGCGGTCTCGAGGATCTTGGTCCACGGCGTCATCACGCCGAGGTCGATCACTTCGTAGCCGTTGCACTGGAGCACCACGCCGACGATGTTCTTGCCGATGTCGTGAACGTCGCCCTTGACGGTGGCCATGACGATCCGGCCCTTGGGGCGTGAGGTTGCGGTCTTCTCGGCCTCGATGAAGGGGATCAGGTGCGCGACCGCCTTCTTCATCACCCGCGCCGACTTGACCACTTGCGGCAGGAACATCTTGCCCGATCCGAACAGGTCGCCGACCGTGTTCATGCCGAGCATCAGCGGGCCCTCGATCACCTCGATCGGCCGTCCGCCGCGCTCGGCGATCCCCAGGCGCGCTTCCTCGGTATCGTCGACCACGTGCGCGTCGATGCCCTTGACCAGCGCGTGCTCGAGCCGGCGCTCGACCTCCCAGCCGCGCCACTCTTCGGCCTCCTTCTCGGCCCGGACGTCGGTGCCGCGGTAGCTCTCGGCGAGCACGATCAGCCGTTCGGTGGCGTCGGGGCGTCGGGCGAGGATGACGTCCTCGCACGCCTCGCGCAGCACCGCATCGATCGCATCGTAGATGTCGAGCTGGCCGGCGTTGACGATGGCCATGTCGAGCCCGGCGGGGATCGCGTGATAGAGGAACACGCTGTGCATCGCGCGGCGCACCGGCTCGTTCCCGCGGAACGAAAACGACAGGTTCGACAGGCCGCCCGAGAAGTGGACGTGCGGACAGCTCGCGCGGATCGCCTTGACCGCCTCGATGAAGTCGAGCGCGTAGCGGTCGTGCTCTTCCATGCCGGTGGCGATGGCGAACACGTTGGGGTCGAAGATCACGTCCTCAGGCGGGAAGCCGATTCCCGTGAGCAGAGCGTAAGCGCGCTCGCAGATCGCGATCTTGCGCGCCGCGGTGTCGGCCTGACCCGCCTCGTCGAACGCCATGACGACGACCGCGGCGCCATAGTCCATGCATTTGCGCGCATGGTCGAGGAACGCCGCCTCGCCTTCCTTCATGCTGATCGAATTGACGATCGGCTTGCCGGGGACGACCTTGAGCCCGGCCTCGATCACCTCCCATTTGGAGCTGTCGATCATCACCGGGACGCGCGCGATGTCGGGCTCGGCGGCGATCAGCTTGAGGAACGTGGTCATCGCCTCGACCGAGTCGAGCAGCCCTTCGTCCATGTTGACGTCGATCACCTGCGCGCCGTTCTCGACCTGCTGGCGCGCGACCTCGACCGCGCGGGCGTAGTCGCCCGCGAGGATCAGCTTCTTGAACGCCGCCGAGCCGGTGACGTTGGTGCGCTCGCCGACGTTGACGAAGCGGGAGGAAGTGGAAGTGCTTTCGGTCATCGTTGTCTCAAGTTCCTCCCCGGCACGGGGAGGGGGACCGCCGAAGGCGGTGGAGGGGGCTCGCGACCGGGTCCGCCAGCGCAGGGATGTGGCCGGCCGCACGCCTCCTCCACCATGCTGCGCACGGTCCCCCTCCCCGTGCCGGGGAGGAACTCATGCGGCCATCGTGAACGGTTCGAGGCCCGCCAGCCTGGTTATCGGCACCAACGTCGGAATCCGGCGAGGAGCCAACCCCTTCGCCGCCTCGGCCATCGCCGCGATGTGCTCAGGCGTCGAGCCGCAGCACCCGCCGAGCGCGTTGACCTGGCCGTGGCTGGCCCATTCGCCGACCAGCTCGGCGGTCGTCGCCGGCGCCTCGTCGTACTCGCCGAGCTCGTTGGGCAGCCCGGCGTTGGGATAGACCATCACCGCGCAGTCGGCGATCTCGCTCAGCACGCGCACGTGCGGGCGCAACTGCGCCGCGCCGAACGAGCAGTTGAGTCCGATCGTCAGCGGCCGCGCGTGGCGCACCGCGTGCCAGAACGCCTCGACCGTGTGGCCCGACAAGTTGCGGCCCGACAGGTCGGTCAGCGTCATAGACAGCATCAGCGGGACCTCGCGCCCGAGCTCGGCCTCGAGCCGGCGCACCGCCATGATCGCCGCCTTGGCGTTGAGCGTGTCGAACACCGTTTCTACAAGCACGAAGTCGGCGCCGCCCTCGATCAGCGCGGCGGCCTGCCCGCGATAGACCTCGACCAGCGCGTCCCAGTCGATCTCGCGATAGCCGGGGTCGTTGACGTCGGGCGAGAGCGACAGCGTCTTGTTGGTCGGGCCGATCGCCCCGGCGACGAACCGCGCCACTCCGTCGCGCGCGCTCGCCGCGTCGACCGCCTCGCGAATGATCCGCGCCGCCGTACGGTTGATCTCGCCGACCAGGTGCTCCGCGCCGTAATCAGCCTGGCTGATCGAGTTGGCGTTGAAAGTGTTGGTGGCGAGGATCGTCGCCCCCGCCGCGATATAGCTGTTGCAGATCGCGCGGATCAGGTCGGGCTGCGTCAGGTTGACGAGGTCGTTGTTGCCCTTCTGGTCGCGCGCCAGCCCGGTCTCGCCGCGATAGTCCGCCTCGTCGAGCCCGGCGGCCTGGATCGCGGTGCCGTACGGGCCGTCCTTGATCAGGATGCGCTGCGCCGCTTCGGCGAGGAATCGTTCGCGCGCACTCATGCGGTTCCCTCCAGCTGGGGCCGCAAGCCGAGCAAGTGGCAGATCGCGTAGCTCAGTTCGGCGCGGTTGAGCGTGTAGAAGTGGAAATGCCGCGCGCCGCCCGCGTAAAGCCGGCGGCACAGCTCGGCGGCGAGCGTCGCGGCGACCAACTGGCGCGCCTGCGGACGGTCGTCGAGCCCTTCGAACTGGTCGGCGAGCCAGGCGGGAATCGCGGTGTTGCACAGCGCGCTCATCCGCCGAACCGCGGCGAAGCTGGTCACCGGCATGATCCCCGGCACGATCTCGGCGTCGATGCCCGCGGCCGCGATCTGGTCGCGAAAGCGGAAGAACGTGTCGGGCTCGAAGAAGAACTGGGTGATCGCGCGGCTCGCCCCGGCGTCGAGCTTGCGCTTGAGGTTGTCGAGGTCGGCGGCGCTGTCGGCGGCGTCGGGGTGGCACTCGGGATAAGCCGCGACCGAGATCTCGAACGGTGCCACGCGCTTGAGCCCCGCGACCAGCGCCGCGGCGTTTTCGTAGCCGTCGGGGTGCGCGGTGAAGCGCTTCCCCGGCCCGTCGGGGGCGTCGCCGCGCAGCGCGACGATGTGGCGCACCCCCGCCTCCCAGTAATCGCGCGCGACCGCGTCAACCTCGTCGCGGCTCGCCTCGACGCACGTCAGGTGCGCGGCGGCGGGGATCGCGCCCTCGCGGACGATCCGGGCGACCGTGGCGTGGGTGCGCTCGCGGGTCGAGCCCCCCGCGCCGTAGGTCACCGAGACGAAGCGGGGCCCCAGCGGGCTGAGCGTCTCGAGCGACTCCCACAGCGTCGCTTCCATCTTCTCGGTCCGGGGCGGGAAGAACTCGAACGACACCGCGATGTCGCCGGGCAGCCCGGCGAACAGGGGCTCGGCGTGCGCGCGCCGCTCTTCGCGAGCCGCGTTCACGCCGAGGCCTTGCGCAAGCGAGTCAGGTTCGAAGTCCTGGCCGCGCTTTCGCGCCGCTCGCCGGTCCAGATCATCACCGTCAGCTCATGGCCCGAAAGCGACGCGCTCGGCCCCGGCGCGAACCCCGCCTCGCTGAGCAACGCCGCGATCTGCTCGCCGGCAAAGCCCAGGCGGGCGTGGGCGTAGCGATCGCGCAGCTCCTCGCGCTCGTGCGCGGCGAAATCGACGATGGCAATCCGCCCGCCGCTGCGCGTCACCCGCGCCGCTTCGGCGAGCACCGCCTCGGGCGCTTGCGCATAATGCAGGACCTGGTGGAACAGCACGGTGTCGAAGCTCGTGTCGGCGAACGGCAGCGCGGCGAAATCGCCGTGAACCAGCTCGACCCGCCCGGGCGCGAGGTGCTGGAGCCGGGCGCGGGCGAGGCGGAGCATCTCGGGGCTGTTGTCGAGCGCGGCGATTCGGGTCGCGCGCGGCTCGAACAACTCGGCCATGCGGCCGGTGCCGGTGCCGACGTCGAGCACGCGGCCCAAAGTCGCCTCGGGAAGAAGGCGCGAAAGCTCGGCCTCGACCGGCCCGTCGGCGATGTGCAGGCTGCGCAGAACGTCCCACTCGGCGGCGTGGCGGGCGAACCATTCGGCCGCGCGGGTCTCGCGACCGTGGCGGATTTGCGCAAGCCGCAGCCGATCGGCCTCGCCTTGCGCGGCGAACGCCGGGTCGCTCGCCTCGCCCTGCTCGAGCAGCCGCGCGAGCGCCGCGCCCAGCGGGCCCGATGCGGCGTCGAAGCGGCAGCGCAGGAACACCCACGACCCCTCGCGGCGGCGCTCGGCGAGCCCGGCCTCGACCAGGATCCGGGTGTGGCGCGAGACGCGCGGCTGGCTCTGGCCGAGCACCAGCGCGAGCTCGCCCACCGCGAGCTCCATCCGCGTCAACAGCTGCATGATCCGCAGCCGCGTCGGGTCGGCGAGCGCGCGCAGGGCGTCGATCAAGGTGAGCGCGAAGGGCATCGCAGGCACGATATAAAGAAATCTTTATATGATGCAACGGCGCTCGCTCCGCCAAGCTTAATGGCCGATGAATTTTGTCGTTTGCCAAGCCTTGGGGGAGTCGTTAAATAGCCGCCGCCGCCGCGTGCGCGCTTTCCCGGTGAAAGCGGTTCGCGGCGGTCGTTGCATTGAAAGAGGGCCTCTCATGAAGAAGATCGTTTACGCCGCTTTCGCGTCGGCCGCCGCCTTGGCGCTCGCCGCTTGCGGTTCGTCCGACAACGCCGCTGAGGAAGCGGCCGCCGACACCGTCGAAATGCCCGCCGAGGAGGCCATGCCGGCCGATACGATGGCGACTCCGGCGGCCGACGCCGCGACTGCTGCCGACGCTTCGGCCGACGCTGCGGCCGACGCCAAGATGGACGCCGAGAAGGCTGCCGGCGACGCCGAGAAGGCCGCCGACGACGCCAAGATGGCGACCGAAGAAAAGAAGATGTAATCCGCTTCCGGTCGCATTTCGCGGCCGGGCTTGCATCGGGGGGGCGGAGCCGGGCGACCGGCTTCGCCCCCCTTTTCGTTTGCGCGTGCCCCTTTTCGCCGGCGCGCGCGCGTGGCAGGATGCCGCGATGCGATCGCTCCTGCTCATTCCGCTCCTCGCCGGCCTCGCCCTCGCGGGCTGCGCCAAGGGCGATAACGAGCCCGGCCCCGGCGGGGTCACCGTCGGCGAGGCGCGCGCGCTCGACGAGGCCGCGGCGATGCTCGACGAGCGCCGTCCGGGCGCGACGGTCGTGCCGACACCGCTGCCGTCGCTTGCGCCGGTTCCCACGCCGACCGTCACCCCGATCGTGCCGATCGCCGCCGATACGGCGAACGCCCCGCTCCCCGCGCCGGCCCCGGCGGAGAGCGCGCGCACGAATTGATTTCGCCCCGATGCTGGGGCATGGCGGTTTAATGGCGCGGTTAACCCGTGCTCGCACCGGGGGAAACCGCGATGAACGACATGGCGCCGCCGCCCTCCGCCAACCCGGGGATGGACGACGACATCTTCGCGCAGTTCATCGACCAGCTCGAACGCTACGTGCGCGAGCGGCTGATCCCGGCCGAGCGCGAGACGATCGAGGCCGACCGCATTCCCGACGAGATCCTTCAGGAGATGAAGGACATGGGGCTGTTCGGGCTTTCGATGCCGGTCGAATACGGCGGCTCGGGGCTCAACCTCACCCAATACGCGCGGACGGTGAAGGTGATGAGCTACGCGGCGCCGGCGTTCCGCTCGATCTTCTCGATCAACATCGGGATGTTCAACTCGGCGCTCAAGAACGGCGGCACGCCCGAGCAGAAAGCCGAATGGTACCCGCGCCTCGCGGCGGGCGAGATCGCCTGCTTCGGCCTGACCGAGCCCGGCTCGGGCTCCGATTCGGCGGCGATGCAGACCACCGCGGTGCAGGACGGTAACGGCTGGGTGCTCAACGGCACCAAGCGCTACATCACAAACGCCCCGCACGCCGACGTCGCGCTGATCATGGCGCGAACCAGCAAGGAGGCGCTGCCCAAGAACGCGCACGTTTCGGCGTTCATCGTGCCGATGGACGTGCCCGGCGTCTCGGTCGGCAGCCCCGACAAGAAGATGGGCCAAGCGGGCGCGCACATCGCCGATGTGATCCTCGACGACGTCCGCGTGGACGGCGACGCGCTGCTCGGCGGCGAGACCGGCAAGGGCTTTATCTTCGCGATGAAGAGCCTCGACAACGGGCGCGTCTCGGTCGGTGCGGCGGCGACCGGGTTTGCCCGGCGGGCGCTCGATTCGGCGCTCCGCTACGCCACCGAGCGCAAGGCGTTCGGCGAGCCGATCGCCAACTTCCAGCTGATCCAGCAAATGCTCGCCGAGAGCGACACCGAGATCTACGCCGCCGAGTGCATGATGGCCGACGTCACCGCGCGCGCCGACCGCGGCGAGAACGTGCTGAGGAAAGCCGCGGCGTTCAAGGTCTTCGCCAGCGAGATGTGTGGCCGGGTGGTCGACCGCGTGGTCCAGATCTACGGCGGCGCGGGGTACCTCGCCGAGTACGACGCCGAGCGCTTCTTCCGCGATGCGCGAATCTATCGGATTTATGAGGGGACTACGCAGATCCTCCAGCTCCAGATTGCCAAGCACATGCTTCGCGAGTTCGCGAGCGGGCCAAGCTAGATGTACGACCTGCTGGGCGATCTCGCGGTCGTCGAAGTCTCCTC
>DATLDS010000093.1:0-11215 GCA_035525735.1 Novosphingobium sp. | reverse complement strand
GAACGCCGTAGGGGTGGACCGGGCCGTAGATCAGCGGCGCGATCGCACGGCGGGCGAGCGCGACGGGCGAGGCGAGCTCTTGCGAGATTTCGGCAAGCCGCTGGTCCCTGAGCCGCGCGACCTGGTCGGGCGCGAACGCGGGGTTGCGCGCGACGTCGGCCATCAGCGCCAGGCTGGGAGCGAGGTTGGCGGACAGCGCGGTCATCGTCACCGCGCTCGAATCGAGCCCCGCGCCCGTCGCGATCTGCGCGCCGAGCCGCTCCTGCTCTTCGGCGATCGCGACGCTGTCGCGCGTCCTGGTGCCTTCGTCGAGCAGCGTCAGCATCAGCGACTGGGTGCCGAGCGCGTCGCGCGGGTCGGCGGCATAGCCGGCGTCGAAGTTCATGCTGACCAGCACCTTGGGCACCGTCGTGCGCCGCGCGAACGCGACGGGAATCCCGTTCGACAGCGTCGCGCGCTCGATCTTCGGAAAGTCGAGATCGGCGACGTCGGCGACCGGCGGGGCGACGCGCTTGGCGCCCAGCTTGAGCTTGGGCGCGGGCTTCCTGGCGTCGGGCGCGGGGGCGACGCTGGTCGCCTCGTCGCCCCAGCCGCCCATCGTCTCGCCCTTCTCGACGCGGGTCCCGGGGACCACCGCGAGCTTGTACACGGGGCGCGTCAGCCAACGCTGCATCGCGGCGCGAACGTCGGCGGTGGTCAGCGCGGCGGTCGCCTCGAGGTCGCGCTTGTACTTGTCGGGGTCGTTCGAATAGAGCAGCCCTTCGGCGAGTTGCGCGCCCTTGCCGCCGAACCCGCCGACCCCCTCGAGCTGGCCGATCGTGCCCGAGATCGATTGCGTCGCGGCGCGCTTCAGCTCGTCGTCGGTCGGCCCTTCGGCGATGAACTGGGCGATGATCTCGTCGAAGCGCGCTTCGGCCTTGGCGCGGTCGACGCCCGGCTTGACGTCCATCGTCGCCTGGATCTGGCTGATCTGCTCGAACGCGAGGTTCGAGGCGGTCACCGCGACCGCGAGTTGCTCGCCGCGGACCAGCGCGTTGTCGAGCCGCGAGCTCGACAACCCGCCGAGCACGCGCATCGCCAGCCCCAGCGCGAGCGCGTCGCGCTCGTTGAGCCCGGGCCCGCTCCACGCGCGGTGGAGGCGGGTGACGGGGACTTGATCGACCATCTCGCGGCTGACCGACGCGGCCAGCGTTACCGGCGCGGCGGCGAGCTTGCGCACTTCCGGCCCGCGCGCAATGTCGCCGAACCAGCGCTCGACCTGGGCTCGCGCGGCGGCCGCATCGATGTCGCCGGCGAGCGCAAGAATCACGTTGTTGGGCCCGTAGTGGTCGATGAACCACTTGCGCACGTCGGCGATGCTTGCCGCGTCGAGGTCGGCCATCGAACCGATCGTCGCGTGGCGATAGGGGTGGCCGACCGGGAACAGCCCGTCGCCGATCGCATAGTCGACCAGACCGTAGGGATCGTTGTCGCCCTGGCGCTTTTCGTTCTGGACGACGCCGCGCTGCTTATCGAGCTTGTCCTGCGTCACCGCGCCGAGCAGGTGGCCCATCCGGTCGCTTTCCATGAACAGCGCGAGGTCGAGCGCGCCGGTGGGCACGGTCTCGACATAATTGGTGCGGTCGTACCAGGTGCTGCCGTTGGTCGAGGTCGAGCCCGCGGCCTCGAGCGGAATGTCGAAGTTGGGGACGTTCTCGCTGCCGCCGAACATCAGGTGCTCGAACAGGTGCGCGAAGCCGGTGCGGCCCTTGGGCTCGCTCTTCGAGCCGACGCGGTAGTAGACCGTGACCCCGACGATCGGCGCCTTACGATCGGTGTGAACGATCGTAGTCAGCCCGTTGGGGAGGGTGAAGGTCTCGTACGGAATATCGACCGCGCTGACGAGCTGCGCCAGCGGCGCGGGCTCAACCGCGACCGGCGCGGGCGGCGGGGCGGCGGCGAGCTCGGGCTCGGCGACGGTCGAGGCGCAAGCGGTGAGCGACAGGGCGAAAAGCGAGGAAGCAAAGAAGCGGCGCATGGCGGACCCCGGGTTTTCGATTGAAATTCTGACGCCTGGCCTAGCAAGCTATCGGCGATTGCTCACCTGATATCGACGAACGGCATGGGCGGCTATGTCGGCGCGGGTGAAGTGGACCGGCTTGGTCCGGTGCGCGGCGAACAGCGGGGCCTGGTCCGCGAAGTGCGGGCTGTCGGGCCGGGTGGTCGCGGCGCCGAACGGCTGGATCGAGCGCGAGGTGACCGGGCCCGCCTTGGGCCATTCGATGAACATCAGGAAGCTGTCGCCGTGCTTGACCGGCAGCCGCCCGTCGGGCGCGTCCTTGAGCCACGAGGTCGAGGCGCGCAAGGTGTCGCCGCCGCCGTCGAGCGGGAGATCGACCTTGCCCTGGCGCAACCGGAGCACTTCACCGAGCGGCGGGTCGATCCGCCAGAAGTGCTTCTCGAGATGGTCGACCGCCTTCTTGAGCTCGAAGTGCGGATCGGGCGCGGTCTTGAGGCCATAGCTGGTCGCCATCGCCTCCTCGAGCACCATCACCGCCAGCGCATCAGCCTTGCCCTTGCCGTCGGCGGTGAAATCCCAGGTCGACAGCAGCTGTTGCGCCTTGTGCAGCTCGGGCTCGCCCGACAAGTCGAGCGCGGCGACGGCGTCGAGCATCCACGCGACATAGCCCGCGCGCTCGTAGCCGGTGTCGTACTTGATCCGCATCAGCTCCTGCCGCCCGATCGGGTTGGTCGCGGTCATCAGCTTGGCCGCGCGGCGGGCGCGGTTGGTGGTGTCGTATTCGATCCCCAGCTCGGAAGCGAAGGCGGCGGGATCGAGATCGCTGCCCGGGCCGGCCGCGGAGAACGGGGTGTTGTTCGAGTTGAACACGAAGCCCGAGGCCGGGTTGACGATCTTGGGCACCGCGTCCCACGGCGCGTAGGCACGCCAGATCAGGCGCGAATCGTCGCCCGGCAGCACCCCGCGCCAGTTCGGACCCGCTTGCCGCTGCGGCAGCCCGGCGTTGTAGACGAACGCGATGGTGCCGCCCTTGTCGCCGTAGACGAAGTTGGTCGAGGGTATGCCGCGCGACTGGAGCGCCGCCTCCCACTCGGCGAAATTGCGCGCCTTGTTGAGGCGGTAATACGCAGTGAGCTGGCCGAGATTGTCGATTCCCGCATAGCGAAAGGCGAACGCGCCGTGCGCGTTGACCAGCGCGGGGCCATGCCGAGTGCGCCACACGCTGCGCGTCACCGGCAGCACGAACGGCCCGATCCGCACCGGCAGCGTCACCCGGCGCTCGGTGAACGGCAGCCACTTCCCGTCGAGACGATATCGGGTCCCGCTCTTGTCGAGCACCAGCTTGTAGATGTCGGCGAGGTCGGGGCGGTTGACCGTGTTGGTCCACCCCAGCGTCTCGTTGTGCCCGAGGAACGGGTAAGGCGAACCGGGAAAGTTGGCCCCGGCGAAGTGCCAGCCCTCGTCGCTCTCGACCACCAGCTCGTACCACGCGGTGCCGCCGCGCCACGGCTGGTGGCTGTTCGAGACCAGCCGCGTCACGCCGTCGCCCGAGCGCTTGGGCGCCACGGCGAACGCGTTCGAACCGGCCAGCGCGGCGTCCTCGCCGAGCGGCAGGGGGGAAGGCTTGTCGGTCTCGAACAAGTCGCCGCCGCCCTCGGCGTATGTCGGCTGGGGATGCCCGTCGAGCGTGGGCCCGTGCTCGCGCCGCGGCGGGTCGCCTTTGACCAGCGGGCCGATCACCTTGTCGATCCCGAAGAAGAACGGCTGGCGCAGCGCGAAGCCGGTGGCGACGTCGTGGCCGTCGACCGGGAACAGCCGCGCCAGCTTGAGCTCGCCCGGGTGGATCGCGGCGTAGCGGTTGAGGCCGCTGGCGTAGGCATCGTAAAGCGCGCGCACGTCGGCGGGGAGCTCGCCCCAATGGCGGTTCACCGTGCCGCGCGCGTCGAGCAGGTGGAGCACGTAATCGACTTGCGCGCCGTCCTCGCCGGCGATCGCGCCATAGCGGCCGCGGGTCATCGCGACGACGTCCTGAAGCGTCGAGAAATCGTCCTCGGCATGCGCGATGGCGACCCCGAAGGCGACGTCGGGATCGGTGCGCCCATGGATGTGCGGCACCCCGAACTCGTCGCGGGTGATCGTCGCCGAATAGGCGCGGAACGGCGGCGCGTGGCCCGGCGCGGCGGCGAACGGCTCCCACGTCATCAGCAGCACCAGCGCCGCCAGCAGCCCGATCAGCAGCGTCCAGCCGATCCGTCTCGCCCAGGTTCGTGCCATTCGCCCGCGAATCCTCCCGTTCACCCTTTATTGCCAGCATTTGATAGCGCGCTAGTCCTTTCGCGGCGTCGGCGCCGCGCGTAGGCTGCACGGATGACCGCGGCGCGCTTTCTCACCGGCCAGCTGCTGCTGGCGATGCCGGGGATGGGCGACCCGCGCTTCGACCACGCGGTGATCGCGCTGGCGGTGCACGACGCCGAAGGCGCGCTGGGGATCGGGATCGGCCACGCGGTCGCGGGCATGACCTTCCACGACATGCTCGACAACGTCGGGATCGAGCGCGGCGCGGCGCCCGACGCTCCGGTCCATTACGGCGGCCCGGTCGAGCCGCACCGCGGCTTCGTGCTCCATTCGCCCGACTGGTGCGATTCCGAAACGATCGCGGTCGACGAGCGCCTCGCGCTGTCCGCCTCGCTCGACGTTTTGCGCGCGATCGCGGGAGGAGGCGGCCCCATGCGCTGGCTGTTCGCGCTCGGCTACGCCGGGTGGGGCGCCGGTCAGCTCGACGGCGAGATGCGCCGCCACGGCTGGTTCGCCGCGCCGGCGGACGACGCCATCGTATTCGAGACCGCGGCCGAGAAGCGCTGGACCGCGGTGTGGCGCGCCGCGGGGATCGACCCGGCGATGCTCGCCAGCACGACCGGGCGAGCCTGAGCCTTGCGTGGCCGGAGCGCGACCCTATCTGGCGGTGTGACAGGAGGCTAATACACCGATGAACCTCGAAAAATTCACCGACCGCGCCAAGGGCTTTCTCCAGTCGGCGCAGACCGTCGCGATCCGGATGAGCCATCAACGGATTTCGGCCGAGCACGTGTTGAAGGCGCTGCTCGAGGACGGCGAGGGGATGGCCTCGGGGCTGATCCAGCGCGCGGGCGGCGACGCCGCGGCCGCGCACGCCGAAGTCGACAAGGCGCTGGCCAAGATTCCCGCGGTCTCGGGCGGCGGGGCGCAGGCGACCCCGGGGCTCGACAACGACGCGGTCCGCGTGCTCGACCAGGCCGAGAAGATCGCCGCCAAATCGGGCGACAGCTTCGTCACGGTCGAGCGGATGCTCGTCGCGCTGGCGCTGGCGACGACCACCGCGGCGGGGCAGGCGCTCAAGGCCGCGGGCGTCGACGCGAAGAAGCTCGAGGCCGCGATCACCGAGCTGCGGGGCGGGCGCACCGCCGACCACGCCAGCGCCGAGAACGCCTACGACGCGATGAAGAAGTACGCGCGCGACCTCACCCAAGCAGCGCGCGACGGCAAGCTCGATCCGGTCATCGGCCGCGGCGAGGAAATCCGCCGCACGGTGCAGATCCTCGCGCGGCGGACCAAGAACAACCCGGCGCTGATCGGCGAGCCCGGGGTGGGCAAAACCGCGATTGCCGAGGGGCTGGCGCTGCGGATCGCCAACGGCGACGTCCCCGACAGCCTCAAGGATCGCCGCCTGATGTCGCTCGACATGGGCTCGCTGATCGCGGGCGCGAAGTATCGCGGCGAGTTCGAGGAACGGCTCAAGGCGGTGCTCGACGAGGTCAAAGGCGCCGAGGGCGAGATCATCCTGTTCATCGACGAGATGCACACGCTGATCGGCGCGGGGAAGAGCGAGGGCGCGATGGACGCCTCGAACCTCTTGAAGCCCGCGCTGGCGCGCGGCGAGCTCCACTGCATCGGTGCGACCACGCTCGACGAGTACCAGAAGCACGTCGAGAAGGACCCCGCGCTCCAGCGGCGGTTCCAGCCGGTGTTCGTCGGCGAGCCGACGGTCGAGGACACGATCAGCATCCTGCGTGGCCTGAAGGACCGCTACGAGTTGCACCACGGGGTGCGGATCACCGACGGCGCGATCGTCGCCGCGGCGACGCTCGGCAACCGCTACATCGCCGATCGCTTCCTCCCCGACAAGGCGATCGACCTGATGGACGAGGCCGCCAGCCGCATCCGCATGGAGGTCGAGTCCAAGCCCGAGGAGATCGAGGTCCTCGACCGGCGGATCATCCAGCTGAAGATCGAGGAAATGGCGCTCGCCAAAGAAAGCGACCAGCCGTCGAAGGACCGGCTCGCCGCGCTGCGCTCGGAGCTCGCCGGCCTCGAGGAGCAGTCCGCGGCGCTGACCACCCGCTGGCAAAACGAGCGCGACAAGATCGCCGCCGAGGGCAAGATCAAGGAAGCGCTCGACTCCGCGCGGCTCGAGCTCGAGCAGGCGCAGCGCGCGGGCGATCTCGCCAAGGCGGGTGAGCTTTCGTACGGGCGCATCCCCGGGCTGGAAAAGCAGCTCGCCGAGGCCGAGAACGCCGACACCTCGAACATGCTGCTGCGCGAGGAAGTCACCGCCGAGGACATCGCCGGGGTAGTGGCGCGCTGGACGGGGATTCCGGTCGAGCGGATGCTGCAGGGCGAGCGCGACAAGCTGCTCAAGATGGAAGAAACCATCGGCCAGCGCGTGATCGGCCAGTCCGACGCGGTGGTCGCGGTGTCGAAGGCGGTGCGCCGCGCCCGCGCCGGGCTTCAGGACCCCAATCGTCCGCTCGGCAGCTTCCTGTTCCTCGGCCCCACCGGCGTCGGCAAGACCGAGCTGACCAAGGCGCTCGCCGGGTTCCTGTTCGACGACGACAGCGCGATGGTCCGCATCGACATGAGCGAGTTCATGGAAAGGCACGCGGTCGCGCGGCTGATCGGCGCGCCCCCGGGCTATGTCGGCTACGAGGAGGGCGGGGTGCTGACCGAGGCGGTGCGGCGCCGGCCGTACCAGGTGGTGTTGTTCGACGAGGTCGAGAAGGCGCACTCGGACGTGTTCAACGTGCTGCTCCAGGTGCTCGACGACGGGCGGCTGACCGACGGGCAGGGCCGCGTGGTCGACTTCACCAACACGCTGATCATCCTGACTTCGAACCTCGGCAGCCAGTTCCTCGCCAGCCTCGACGAGGGCCAGGACGTCGCGAGCGTCGAGCCGCAAGTGATGGAGGTCGTGCGCGCGCACTTCCGCCCCGAGTTCCTCAACCGGCTCGACGAGGTGATCCTCTTCCACCGCCTCGGGCACGAGCACATGGCGCCGATCGTCGAGATTCAGGTCCGGCGCGTCGCCGACCTGCTCCGCGACCGCAAGATCACGCTCGACCTGACCGACGCGGCCAAGCGCTGGCTCGGGCGGGTCGGCTACGATCCGGTCTACGGCGCGCGCCCGTTGAAACGCGCGGTGCAGCGCTATCTGCAAGATCCGTTGGCCGACAAGCTGCTCGGCGGCGAGGTCCCCGACGGCGCCACCGTCCGAATCGACGAGGGCGACGGCGCGCTGGCGATCGCGGTCGCCTGACAAGTTTCATTTGTTCCGATCCCGCCGCGCCGTTACTGGCGAACCCGGAGCAGGCGTAAGCGACGGGGCGCGCGATGGTGATGGGCGGGGGTAGCTGGGCGCGGACATTCGCCGCGTGGTCGATGACGTTCGCCGCCTTCGCCTCCGCCGTGCCGACGCAAACCGCGCCTGCCCCGGCGCGCATCCCGAGCAGCGTGTTCGCCCAGCGCCCCTACATGTCGCACCCGGTGCTGTCGCCCGACGGGCGCCGCGTCGCGACCTGGATGAACGTCAAGGGCGAGCAGGTCCTGGGTGTCATGGGCGTCGACGGGCAGGGCGTCCAACTGCTCAATTCGGGCGAAAAGTACGACATCAACTGGTTCCGCTGGGCGGGCAACGACACCGTCCTGATCAGCATCGGCACGAGCGTGACTTATCTCGGCCAGGAAGCCTGGCAGACGCGGCTGATCGCCTTCGATCCGACCAGCGGCCGGTCGCGCTACATCGGGGGAAAGAAGGAAGGGCTGATCGGCGACGACGTGCTGTGGATCGATCCGGGCGGCCGCGAAATCCTGCTCGCGTTTCAGACGTCGGTCTACGATTGGCCCGAGGTCTTCCGCATCGACCTCGCCACCAACGCCGCCGAAAAGGTCGTCGGCGAGCGCGAGAACGTCTGGGACTGGTATGCCGACCAGGCGGGCACGGTTCGCGCCGGGTTCGGGACGATCAACTCGAAATGGTTCATGATCTACCGCGCGAATCCGGCGGAGAAGTGGCGAACCGTGGTCAAGGCACGGGCCAGCGACGAGGACGCCGGGTTCGACGCCTTTCGCATCTACGCCGGAAGCGATCAGGGCTACCGCGTGATGCTCAATGAGGCGACCGGCCGCTACGCGCTGTACAAGTTCGATTTCGCCAAGCGCGAACGCGGCGAGCTGGTGTTCGAAAGCGCCACCAACGACATCGACGATTTCGATAGCGAGACCGGCACCGGCAAGCTGACCGCGGCGTGGTTCACCGAAGAGGCGCCCAAGGTCCACTGGTTCGATCCCGCGATGCAAAAGACCCAGGCCGCGCTCGAGAAGGCGATGCCGGGCAAGCGGCTGTCGGTGGTGTCGCGCAGCCGCGACGACGCGACGATGCTCGTTTCGGTCGGCAATTCGCACGACCCGGGCGGCTACTTCGTGCTCAAGACCAGGGAGCGGCGGATGTCGCCGCTCGCCGCGGCCAACCTCGAGCTTGACACCGCCCGGCTCGCGCCCGTCCGCTATGTCAACTTCTCCGCGCGCGACGGCCTTTCGATCGCCGCTTACCTGACGCTGCCGCAGGGACGCGAGGCCAAGGACCTCCCGCTCGTGGTGATGCCGCACGGGGGGCCTTACGACATCCGCGACGACGGCGGCTATGACGCTGAGGTGCAGTTCCTGGCCAACCGCGGCTACGCGGTGTTCCAGCCGCAGTTTCGCGGCTCGGGCGGCTACGGCAAGGCGTTCTATGAAAAAAGCGAGGGCCAGTGGGGCCGCGCGATGCAGGACGACCTTGACGACGGGATGGACTGGCTGGTCAAGCAGGGCATCGCCGACGCCAAGCGGGTATGCCTCGTCGGCGGCTCCTACGGCGGCTATGCCGCGCTATGGGGCGCGGTTCGCAATCCCGAGCGCTATCGCTGCGCCGCGAGCTTCGCCGGCGTCTCCGATCTGCGGCGCCAGCTGAGGTATCAAGTCACCTTCCGCATCAGCAAGCGCTACCGCAAGGACTGGCGGCGGATCGTCCAGGGCGAGGATGAGTTCGACCTCAGGACGGTCTCCCCTCTGTTCAACGTCGAGCGGCTGACGGTCCCGGTCTTGCTTATGCATGGGGAGAACGACCAGCGCGTGCCGGTCGACCAGTCGCGGTTGCTCGCCAACAAGCTGAAGGCGGCGAACAAGCGCTATGAATTCTACGCGATCGCGGACGAGGGCCACGGCTTCTCGAACAGCGCCAACCAGCAGCTGTGGCTCGACAAGCTCGAGGCGTTCCTGACCAAGTACAACCCGGCTTAGTCCGGGAGCATCAACTATCGGGCAGCGGCGGCCGGGGCGGCTCGAAGTCCTCGCGCCGCCAGATCGGGTCGGGCGGCTCCTCGGGATCGGGCAGCGCGAAGTCGAGGTAGCCGAAGAACGTCGCGATCCGCCGCTCGCCCGGCTGCAGAATCGCGCGGCGGCCATGCATGAAGCGCGTGTTGTCGAGCATCAGCACGTCGCCGGGGCGCCACGCGACCTCGGCGAGCGTCGCCTCGCCCGCGGCGCGGATCGCCTGGAGCCAGGCCTCGGGCACGGGCCGCAAATCGTCGAGCACGGGAAAGTCGCCGCGGCCATTGTTGAAGCGGGCGAACAGCAGGAAATTGCCGAACGCGGGTGCGTCGGCGAACATCGGCCGGTGCAGCGCCGGGCGCGAGAAATGGCGCACGATCCGGCCGTCGGGCAACCGCTGAAACGCGTAGGGGCAGCCAGGCGGCGGGGCGGCGAGCTGGGCGTCGTCGGGGGTCGGAGTGCCCAGCCAGTAGTCGAGTAGCGCGGGCCAGGTGCCCATCGGATAGACCAGCCGCCGCTCGATCAGGCCGTCGCGCACGGCCTCGGGAAGCGCCTCGACCAGCGCGATTCCGTCGCAGATCGTGGTCTCGCCACCTTCGCCCGGTGCCTCGAGGCAGCCGAAGAACGCCGCGTCGGGCTTCCACGGCTCGCGCGACAGCTCGGGATGAAGCGCGAACGCGTCGCCCCCGCGGTCGACCGAATGGATGCGGTGCGCGGGATCGAGCGGGTCGCGCCCCGGGCTCTCGTTGATCACCGCGGTCTTGCAGAATTGCCGCGCGAAATCGCGAAACGCGGCGAGATCGGCGCCGAACCCGCGCAGCAGCAGCGCGCCGTGCGCTTTGTAGAGCGCGATCGCCTCGCCGCGGTCCAGGTCCATGATCGAGCGTTCGCCGGCAGGCTCGATCAACGCATACGGGCGTCCGGGCGCGGGCGGCAGGACATGGGCCATGGTGGCGGCGATAGCCGCGCGCCGGGCGGCTCGCTATAGGGTCGTCGCGATGGTTGTCGCTCCCGCCGCGCTGTTCGCCTCGCCCGACCGTTACCTCCATTCGTTCGACGGCGACGACGCGCTGTTCGTGGCGATGGACCGCGCGGCGTATGCGCGCTCGATCTTTCTCGACGGGCGGATTTCGCCCGCGCGCGAAGGCACGGAACGCGTTGCGGTGGAGGCGCTGCTCGCGTCCGTGCCGGACCCCGCGCCGATGGCCTGGATTTTTCACGTCGCGCATTGCGGTTCGACGCTGCTCGCCCGCGCGATCGAGGCGCTCGGGCCCAACCTCGTGCTGCGCGAGCCGCTGGCGTTGCGCCAGCTGGCGCTCGCGCCCGATCCGGCGCGGCTGGCCCTGACGCTGGCGATGCTTTCCAGGCGCTACGACCGCGCCGCGCCGACGCTGGTCAAGGCCAACGTGCCGGTCAATTTCATGCTGGCCGAAATAGCCGCGTTCGACCCGTCGGCGCCGGCGATCCTGCTGCATTGCGGATTGCGCGACTACCTGCTCGCGATCCTCCGCAGCGACCACCATCGCGGCTGGGTACGGGGCGTGACGACACAGCTCGCCGCGCATCTCGGCGACGTCGAGAGCCTTTCCGACGCCG
>DATLDS010000134.1:0-2141 GCA_035525735.1 Novosphingobium sp. | reverse complement strand
CGAGCGCGGCGGCGCGCATCGCCTCGCGCCCGATCGGCTCACGAAATCCGATCCCCAGCGTCGCGCCCGGCTCGGCATCGATTACCAGCCAGCATTCCTCCTTGCCGCCCCCACCCCCAAGGTCGCCGTGGCCCGCGGCGCGCGCCTGGTCGTCGTCGGGGTGGACCTGGACGGAGAGCTTTTCCGAGGTGAAGATGTATTTGATCAGCAGCGAGGGCAGCTCGGGCGGCGGCTCGAACCAGATCTCGCCGATCCGTTCGCCCGGCGGTGCGACGAACGGCGCGGGCAGCGTGTCGCGCCCCCACGGCTTCTCGACCGTCTTGATCGGAAGCCCGCTCACTGGTTGGCCGCTCCGTTGAGCTTGCCGACCTTCTGCGCGCCCTCGGCGGTGGTCACCAGCACCTCGTCGCCGTCGACCACCACGATCACGCCTTCGAGCCCGATCACCGAGACGCGCGGGCCATCGCTCGAGACCAGCACGTTGCGGCAATCGACCAGCTCGGCGTCTCCCTGGACCGCGTTGCCGTCGTGATCGCGCCGCAGGGCTTCGTGAAGCGCCTGCCAGTTGCCGATGTCCGACCACGCCATGTCGACCGGGACCATCGCCGCGCGCGTGGTGTTCTCCATCACCGCGTAATCGACCGATTCGCTTTCGATCCGGGCGAACGCGGCGGCGTCGGGATGAAAGCGGCGGCCCTCCGCGCGGCCTTTGGCGACCGCCTCGCGCGCCGCCGCGGCGATGCGCGGCCGGTGCAGCTCGAGCTCGGCGAGGAAGGCACCCGCGGTGAACGCGAAAATGCCGCCGTTCCAGAAATATCCGCCCTCGGCGAGAAAGTGGGTCGCGGTGGCGCGATCGGGCTTCTCGACGAATTCGGAAACCTCGAACCCGGCGTCGCCGAGCGGTTCCCCCTGACGGATGTAGCCGAACCCGGTTTCGGGCGCGGCGGCGCGGATTCCAAACGCGACCAGCCGGCCGTCGCGGGCGAGAGCGGCGGCGGCGAGCGCGGCGACGGTGAACGCGGCGCGGTTCCCGATGTGATGATCGCTCGGGCAGACCAGCATCACCGCGTCTTGAGGGAGCCGCAGCGCCGCCAGCGCGATCGCCGCGGCGGTGTTGCGCGCCTGGGGCTCGACGATCACTTGCGCCGCGGCGTCGGCCAGCTGGGCCTCGACGTGCGTCAGGTGCCCGCCGCCGGTGACCACCACCGCAGGAGCGAAGTCATCGTCCCTGGTGCAGCGCGCCAGGCTCGCCTCGAACAGCGTCTGCTCGCCGACCAGCGGCAGGAACGGCTTGGGCTTGGCCGCGCGGCTGCGCGGCCACAGCCGCGTGCCGCTGCCGCCGCACAGGATCACGGGGACGATGGAGGCGTTCGGCCCGCTCATTCCATCAGCGCCATGATCGTCTCGAGCGGGCACGTCGCGAAGCCGACCGCGCTGTCCGAAATGCCGTAAGGCACGAATAGCTGCCGGCCGGTCAGCAGCGCGCCGCAGGTATAGATCACGTTGGGGACATAGCCGGCGCGATCGGCGTCGACCGCGGTCAGCACCGGGCGCGCGCTGCGCGCGATGACGCGGCTGGGGTCTTCGAGATCGAGCAGCGCGCAGCCCAGCGCGTACTTGCGCATCGCGCCGACCCCGTGGGTTATCAGCAGCCAGCCCTGATCGGTGCGGATCGGCGGCCCGCAATTGCCGATCTGGATGAACTCCCACGGGTATTTCGGCTCCATCAGGAGCACCCCGTCGTCGTCCCAGCTGGTCAGGCTGTCGGAGCGGATCAGGTAGAGGTTCTTGCCGTCCTGGCGCCCGACCATCGCGAACTGCCCGCCGATCTTCTCGGGGAACAGCGCCATGCCCTTGTTGCGGCCCGCACGCCCGGCGATCGGCTCGAGCTCGAAATGCTTGAAGTCGCGCGTGCGGAGCAGCTCGGACCGAATCGAATGACCGCTGTAGGCGGTGTAGGTCCCGACCCATTCGTAATTGCCGCCGCCGTGGTCGAAGCGGGTCAGCCGCAAGTCCTCGAGCCCGTTGCGCTGCTGCTCGGTGATCGGAAAGATCACGGTGTTCGACAGCGTCGCCTCCTCGTGGCGGTGGACGCTGACCGCACCGTCGAGCGGCTGATCGTGCTCGTCGAGCTGCTCCTC